>JAABQR010000114.1 GCA_011391345.1 Methanobacteriota archaeon
GATCGCGTCGATCTCGTCCAGGAACACGATGCAGGGCGAGACCTGCTTTGCCTTCTTGAATATCATCCTGACGGCTTTCTCGCTCTCTCCCACCCACTTGGACATGATCTCCGGGCCTTTGATCGATATGAAGTTGACCTTGGAGACGTTCGCGATGGCCCGCGCAATGAGTGTCTTGCCTGTCCCAGGGGGGCCGAAGAGCAGGACCCCCTTCGGGGGTCGGATGCCTAGCCGCACGAACGACTCAGGGTCTTCGATCGGCAACTCGATCGCCTCGTGCAACTCCTTCTTGATGTGATCGAGCCCACCGACATCGTCCCACGATGTCATGGGTATCTCGACGAGGACCTCCCTCATCGCGCTCGGCTCTATTTCCTTGAGCGCGTCCGAGAAGTCCGCCGCCGTGACCCTCATCTTCTCGAGGAGTTCCGCCGGGATGG
Organism: Methanobacteriota archaeon; assembly: GCA_011391345.1. Lineage (GTDB taxonomy): Archaea > Thermoplasmatota > Thermoplasmata > UBA10834 > UBA10834 > UBA9653. The sequence goes on from JAABQR010000114.1 coordinate 441, forward strand.
GTTTTCCGAGATCGATGTCGGGCAGGTACCTTCTGAGCGCCCTCATGGCGGCCTCACGCGCAAGCGCGGCCAGGTCGGCTCCTACGAACCCATGTGTGGTCCCAGCTATCTTCTCCACGGCGACGTCTTCGGCCAGAGGCATCCCTCTCGTGTGTATCTGGAAGATCTCCTGGCGGCCGCTCACCGTCGGGACACCTATCTCGATCTCCCTGTCGAACCTCCCAGGCCTCCTCAGCGCTGGGTCTATGGCCTCCTCCCTGTTGGTCGCGGCTATGACGATGACGTTTCCCCTCGTCGTGAGCCCATCCATGAGCGTGAGCAGCTGCGCGACGACCCTCCTCTCGACCTCGCCGTGCACCTCGTCCCTCTTCGGGGCGATGGAGTCCAACTCGTCTATGAATATCACGGATGGAGCGTTCTTCTCGGCGTCCGTGAATATCTCCCGGAGCTTCTCCTCGCTCTGGCCGTAGAATTTGGACATGATCTCAGGACCCTGGATCGAAAAGAAGTTGGCACCCGCCTCGTTAGCGACCGCTCTGGCTATGAGTGTCTTGCCAGTTCCGGGTGGGCCATACAACAGGACGCCCTTTGGCGGGTCTATGCCCAGGCGTGTGAATATTTCGGGATGCTTGAGCGGCAGTTCGATCATCTCCCTGATCCTCTGCAACTCGTCCTCCAGCCCCCCGATATCCTCGTATGTGACCGAGGGTCTGGCGAGCTCGGTGATCTCGATTGGCTCGGTCTTAACGGATAACTCGGTGAGTTCGGATACCTGGACGATGCCGTTTGGGGTCGTCGAAGCCACGACGAACGGGAGGAATCCGCCCATGAGGGCTATGTTCGGGATGATGATCTCATCACCCTTGACGAGCGCCCTGTTCAGGAGCCCTTTCTTGAAGAGCCCCTCTACGCCCTGGCCGAACCGGACTCTCTTCCCAGCGGGTATCTTGGGGGCCACGATGATCTTCTGGGCCACCTGCGCCTCCGCCTTTCGGACGACGATGTTCTCGCCGATGGATACCCCTGCGTTGCCCCTTATCATTCCATCTATCCTGATGATTCCCTTCCCCTCGTCCTCGTGGGCCGCCCTGAAGACCTTCGCTGCGGTCTTCTTGCTGCCAGCGATCTCGATTATCTCGCCCACGTCGGCGCCTAGCTCTTTCCTCGTGAAGGAGTCGATCCTCGCCCTTCCTAGGCCCACCTCGGACTGGTGATGCGCCCGCGCCACTCTGAGGGTAATCCCATCCGCTTGTTTCTTGACCATCTGACCGCCAAATCACTCACTCTGCGGAAAAACGTTTGGGAGGACTTGACGGGCCGGAGTTGACATTCGACGGCGCGGACACCGCAGGAAACGACGTTCGAGACTGTTCGTCGGAAGCAGGCCGTCATTCGAAAGGACCCTTCTGGACGCCCAAATGACCGGACAAACAGGGGGTTGCTCAGAAAGCCTTAAAAAAGACCCACCCATACAAAACGCTGCGAGGCTTCAGGATGCACGAAGTACGTTTCCACGGTCGCGGCGGACAAGGCGCGGTCATGGCTGCACAAGCACTTGCGAGCGCTGCACACCAGGAGGGTGGTTACGCGACCGCCTTCCCGTTCTTCGGGGCCGAGAGGCGAGGCGCCCCTGTGCTGGCGTTCACGAGGATCGACAGCAAGAGGATCTACCGCAAGACTCAGGTCTACGAACCCGACGTGGTCGTGGTCCTTGACGAGTCGCTCATCGACGTCGTCAATGTCGTCGATGGCCTGAAGGAAGGCGGCATCGTCATCGTCAACACATCGAAGCGGCCGGACGAGGTTGATGTCGGCAAGGATGTCAAGGTTGCCACCGTGGATGCAACATCGGTCGCCCTTGAGATACTCAAGCAGCCCGCGACGAACTCGTCGATACTGGGTGCCCTGGCCAAGGCCACGGGCATGGTCAAGATAGAGTCCATCGAGAAGGGTATCATGCAGATCTTCGGCGACAGGCTGGGCCCTAAGATCGGCGAGAAGAACGCTCAAGCCGCCAAGGCGGCTTACGACAAGACTGTCGTAGGCAACTCGCGCGGCAAGCGCCCTCTGACAAAGCCGAAGAAGTGGCTCCCTGATGTCAACGAGCTCCCGATAGGTGTCGCTGGGGTTACGATGGATACGCCCGCCGGCATGGTTGGTCCAGGATCGTTCATAGTGAACAAGACCGGCAGCTGGAAAGTGTTCAGGCCGGAGTACGACAAGGAGAAGTGCACCATGTGCAACTTCTGCTGGTTCTACTGCCCGGAGGGTTGCATCTACAGAAAGGGTGACCACATGGAATTCGACATGGACTACTGCAAGGGCTGCGGGATATGCGCCAACGAGTGCCCCGTCGACGCCATCAAGATGGTGAGGTGAGGAGATGGTCCAGAAAGTCGTCACCGGCAACTACGCGGCGGCATATGGAGCGATGCGGAGCAGGGTCAAGACAATCGCGGCGTACCCTATCACGCCTCAGACATTCATAGTCGAGCACTTGTCAGAGTTCGTCAACAACGGCGAGCTCGATTGCGAGTACATCGAGGTAGAGAGCGAGCACTCCGCCATGAGTGCGTGCGTGTCCGCGAGCGCCTCGGGCGTCCGCACGTTCACGGCCACATCTTCGCAAGGGCTCGCCCTCATGCATGAGATATTACCCATTGCGAGCGGCCTCAGGCTGCCAGTCGTGATGGCGGTTGTCAACAGGGCCATCGCGGCGCCGATCAATATATGGGTCGAGCACAGCGACATCATGCCCGAAAGGGACTCAGGATGGCTGCAGGTCTTCTGCGACCACAACCAGGAGGTCCAGGACATGGTGTTGCAGGCGTTCAAGATCGCAGAGGACAAGCGCGTCGCGCTGCCCATGAGCGTGGGCCTGGACGCGTTCATCCTATCGCACACGGTCGAGCCAGTCGACCTGATGTGTGCGGAGGATGCGGACAAGTTTCTGCCCAAGTACAGCCCGCCGAGCCACATCCTCGACACGGACGATGTCAAGTCTGTCGGAGTCTTCGTGCCTCCCGAGTACATAATGGAGTGCAGATGGCAGCTCGACAAGGCCCTCCGCGACGCCCCGCCGGTCATCGAGGCGGTCAACAAGCAGTTCGCCAGGCAGTTCGGCAGAGACTATGGTGGCATGATTGATCCCTACATGTGCGATGACGCGGATGTAGTGCTCATAACGCTGGGGACGGTCAGTTCGACCGCCCACGAGGTCGTTGATGACATGCGCGCAGAGGGCAAGAAGGTCGGCCTCGTGAAGCAGAGGTTCTGGAGACCATACCCGGCCAAGCAGCTCCGCGCGATCGCCGAGAAGGTCAAGGCAGTCGGCGTGTTCGACAGGGCAGTATCGTATGGCGTGGCCGGACCGTCATTCATAGAGTTCAGGAATGCCGCGTACGGGCTCGATGTCCCGACCATGGACTTCATCGGAGGCCTGGGAGGTAACGACGTCACTCTGGCGGATATCCGTCTGATATATGAGCGTCTGCTCGAGGCCGCAAAGACCGGGAAGCCCAGGCGCGAAGTGACATGGCTGAACACCAGGGGGGTGGAGCAGTGAAGCTCAAGGAGATGCCTGACGAGGAGATGTTCACCCGAGGCCACACGGCCTGTGCTGGCTGCGGGGGCGCGATCGCAGTGAGGAACCTGATGAAGATACTGGGGAAGGACACGGTCGTCGTCAACCCTGCCTGCTGTCTGCTGATATTCGGCGCCACTTACCCGAACATAGCGTGGAAGGTACCGTTCCACCATGTAGCGTTCGAGAACACGGCCGCATGCGCCACTGGCATGTCCAGGGCCCTCAAGGCACGGGGCAAGCAGGACACGCTCGTCATGGGCATCGCGGGTGACGGCGGCACTGCGGACATAGGTATCCAGGCGCTGTCCGGCGCTGCTGAGAGGAATGAGGACATCCTCTATGTCATGTATGACAACGAAGCGTACATGAACACAGGGATACAGAGATCGGGTTCCACGCCATTCGGCGCCTGGACGACCACGACCCCGGTCGGGAAGGTCAAGTCGGGCAAGGCCAACTTCAAGAAGGACATGCCCCAGATCATGATGGCCCACAACGTGCCATATGTCGCCACCGCCTCGGTCGGTCACATCCAGGACTTCATCAACAAGTTCGAGAAGGCCAAGAAGATCAAAGGCTTCCGATACATCCAGGTCTTCACCCCATGCCCCACAGGGTGGAGGCACGACACTGCGAAGACCATCGAGATGTGCAAGCTCGCCGTGGACACTGGCATGTGGACCCTGTATGAGTGTGAGAATGGCAAGGTCACCATCAACAGGAAGCCGAAGATGACGCCTGTCGCCGAGTACCTGAAGCCCCAGGGGCGGTTCAGGCACATGACCGAAGAGGACATCAAGACGCTCCAGGACTGGGTCACCAAGAAGTGGGAAGCGGACGAGAAGTACGCTCAGTGCAGGGCGTGACCGACCTCAAACGGTTTCTCAAAACCCCTTGACAGGCCTACTACGCGCTCAGAGCCGCGCATCCAGGCTAGCGGTCACTTCAGGCTCTTCCTCATCTCGATCTGTTTCATCGTGACCGCGAAATCGAACTTGTCGAGCATCCTCAGCACCGATGGCTCCTCGTTGAGGTTGTAGACCGCTATCTTGAACGTCCCGAGCTCGTGGAACCTGTTGAGGGCGAACTTCGCCAGCGAGGTCCCTACCCCTTCGCCCCTCCGCGATGGCACGACCCCGAGATAAGGCATGTATCCCGTAGCATCGACCTTCCTGACGAGGACGAAGCCACCGTCCACAACGTAGCACTCGGAGCTCTTCGCCGATGCCATGAGCCCATGTATCTTCCTCCGCTGCCAGCAAGTGCCAGCGTACGCTTCTTCGTGGATCTTGACGAGTTCATCGGCCGAGGTCTTCCTAGGCGTCGTTCCGTATCCGGTGAATTGCATCGGCTTGCCCTCGGCGCAGATGTAGTTCCTCACATCCTCGTAGCCCAAGCGTCTGTAGAGCCCATGTGCCCTGGTATTCCCTTGAATGACCTCGAGTATGGAAGTCTCAGCGCCCTGGTTTCTTGAGAAGTCCTCGGCAGCCAGCATGAGCTTCTCCCCGATCCCTCTGCCTCGGTGCCCGGGCACGACGCCGACGCCGCCGATCCAAGACTCCCCCCGGTCCACGACCGGGTTCGCGTACCCGACGATCCTGCCGCCGTCCATGGCGACGATGACGTTGGCGACGTTGCCGCCGACCGACTGGACGAAGTCGATGAAGAATGCCCTGCTGGATTTCATCGGGACTAGGTAGTCCGAGAATATCTCGTTCTGCGCATCCACAAGGTTATCCAGCTGCCCCTTCTGTATGTGTCGCAGTTCGATGTCGTTCACTGTCATCGAGTCGCCCTCTACACGGTCTCGGGCTTCATGTGGGGGAACAGGAGCACTTCCTTGATCGAGGGTGCGTCCGTGAGTATCATCGCGAACCGGTCGATGCCGATGCCCAGGCCGCCGGTAGGTGGAAGCCCGCACTCCAGCGCCCTGATGTAGTCCATGTCTATCGGGTGGGCCTCGTCGTCTCCTTCCGAACGGAGCCTGTCCTGCTCCCGGAACCTCTGCTCCTGCTCCTCGGGGTCGTTCAGCTCGGAGAACGCGTTCGCGAACTCCCAACCGTTGATGAACAGTTCGAACCTCTCGACCAGTTCGGGGTTCCCGCGCTTCCTCTTGGCCAGGGGTGAGACCTCGATCGGATGGTCTATCACGAACGTCGGGTCGATGAGACTGGGTTGCGCCTTCTGGTCGAATATCTCAGAGACGACCTTCCCCATCCCACTGCAGTCTTCGATGTCCTTGACGCCCAGCTTCGTGGCCGCGGCCTTCGCCTCGTCGACGGTCTTGATGGATGATATGTCCAGGCCAGTGTACTCCTTGATGGCGTCGTGCATCGTGACCCTTCTCCATGGTCTCGAGAAGTCAAGGGTCTTGTCGCCGTACTTGATCTTGTCAGACCCGACGATGCGCATCGCGGTATCGTACAGCAGGCTCTCTGTGAGGTCCATGATGTCCTCGTAGTCCACGTAGGCCTCGTAGAGCTCCAACGAAGTGTACTCTGGGTAGTGCTGCGCGTCGATGTCCTCGTTCCTGAAGTTCTTCCCGATCTCATACACCTTCTCCAGGTTCCCGACGATGCATCTCTTGTGATACAGTTCTGGGGCTATCCTGAGGTATAGGTCCATGTCGAGGTAGTTGTGGTGCGTGACGAACGGCCTAGCAAGAGCGCCGCCGTACAGCGGCTGGAGTATAGGCGTCTCCACTTCCAGGAAATCGCGCTTGTTCAACCAGTCCCTCATGAACGCGACCATCCTGCTCCGGTCTATGAACCTCTTCCTCACGTCGTCGTTCATCGCGAGGTCGAGGTATCTCTGCCGGTACCTCGTCTGCACGTCCTGCAGTCCGTGGAACTTCTCGGGGAACGGTATCAGGGCCTTGGACAAGACATCCATATTCTTGACAGCGACTGTGATCTCACCCATCTTCGTCCTGAAGATAGTGCCACGTACGCCGATTATGTCGCCCCGATCGAGCGATGAGAATGTGGTCCAGGTTTCCTGACCCACCTCGTCGAGCTTCAAATAGATCTGTACTTTGCCGTCCCTGTCCACGAGGTCGGCGAAACCCGCCTTGCCGTGGACGCGTACGGCCATGACCCTGCCTGCGGTGGTTATCTCCTTCTGGCTTCTCTCGGACCCGACGTCCGCGAACTCGCTCCTAATCGACGATGTGTCATGCGTGCGCTCGTAGTCATACTTCTGGTAAGGGTCCAGCCCCCTCTTCTTCAGGGCCTCCAACTTGCTCCTCATCAGAGCCCTCAGGTCGCTCTCCTGCTCTGCCATCAGGCATCCCCCTCGTAGGGTGCGTTCTCATATCCGAAGGGCATACTTAAACGTAAGCGGGCTCCGGACCGGGTCCAATCCTCTCTCTCGCTCTCTCTCAAGCTCATGCAAAACCACTCTCGGTCAGGACTTGCGGCTAAGGCCGCAGGCCCTGCTAACTCTTCTCTTCCTCGGCCTCAGAGATGGCCGCGAGGAGCTCTTCTATCCTGAAGGGCTTCAGCAGGAATCCCCTTGCGCCTGCCGCCAACGCCTCCTTCTCTATGTGAAGGTCCGCGCTGCCGAAGAATATCAGCGCCGCGGGGTCCATCCGGAGGATCTCCTGCGTGGCGCTCACGCCGTCCTTGATAGGCATCCTCTGGTCCATGATGATGACGACAGGTTTCTCCTTCATGTCCCGGTACTTCCTCACGGCCTCCTCGCCGTCCGAGGCGACATCCACGACCGTGTGGCCGTTCGCCTCGAGTATGTCTCTGTAGAGGTCTACGATGAATTTCTCATCATCGACAAGGAACACTGTAGCTATCGTACAACCTCCGAATCCTTCTTCTCAAACATGGGCTCCCGGATGCACCCGTCTAGAAGTAGCCACGCCGCGACCGCGTCCAGCCAGATGGGATTCTGTCAATTATCTTGTAGATTATATAATGCTTTTCCTTATGGGTCGGCAGCTTCGAAATCGTAAGAATTCTGCTTCGCCAGGGTCATAAAGACTTATATATGTAAACCTTCAATAGGCTCCCCGAAGCCTATGGCGAAGAAGAAGAAGGGCGAGGGTTTCCACTCCGCGGCCGGTCTCATCCGGTACTTCGACTCAGAGGACGAGAAGGCCCTCAAGGTCAACCCGTGGTTCGTCGTCACCATGTGTATCACCGCGTCTGTCGTGGTGATGGTATTGGGCGCGCTCTATCCGACGTGAGGGTCCGTCGGGATCCACCACGTGGACATCCCCCGCAGGGTCTGGCCATTCGTTCAATTACCGCCTGGGCGCTCCTGCGGGATGTACATTTGTGGTTCATGGGCGTCCCCCTCCGGACACAACAACTAAATACCGTGGCGGTTTTCGCTGGCCTGCTCGAGGCGCAAGTGCATGGCTGTCAAGAAAGTCGTGTTTGGTTGTCTTCACGCGTGAATACACACGAACCAGCCAGTGCGCCGGGCCTTTCTTCGTCATCTCGAGTTGTGTCAGCCTGACGGCTGAAGCACCCGGGGTGGCGTCGTGCAGGGAGATGATGCAGTGAGCACGCTCAGGATAGCGCTACCGAACAAGGGAAGGTTGAACAGCAGTGCCGCGAAGCTCATGAACAGGATCGGGTTCCCGGTCCCGGACTCCAACAGCCGGACGCTTCTGGCGGAGTTTGGCAAGGGCAGGTACCAGGTCCTGATGGCCAGGGCTCAGGACATACCAGAGTTCGTCGAGATGGGTGCCGCCGACCTGGGCGTGACCGGCCTCGACCTTGTCCTTGAGACCAGAAGGAATGTCGAGCGGTTGATGGACCTGGATTTCGGCAGGTGCCGGCTGGTTGTCGCGGTACCAGAGGAGTCGAGCGTCAGGAGCGCCTCCGAGGTCCCAGATGGCTGCGCGGTCGCGACCTCATTCCCCAACCTCACGACGGAGTTCTTCGGGAAGCTCGGGAAGAAGGTCACGCCTGCGGAGGTGTCGGGAGCCACCGAGATCGCCCCGAGGATCGGCCTCGCAGACGTGATCGTGGACCTGACTGAGACGGGCTCGACCCTCAAGCTGAACCACCTCAGAGAGGTCGGGTCAGTGCTCGAGTCGACGGCGGTGCTGATTGCCAACCCGAGGTCGGTCGTGGAGAAGCGTCTCAGGATCGACGAGGTCACGAGCGCGTTCGAGAGCGTCATGAACGCCTCGAAGAAGAGGTACATCATGGCGAATGTGCCGAAGGACAAGCTCCAGACACTCAACATCCTCGTCCCTGGCGTGTCAGGCCCGACAGTCATGACCATCATGGGTAGGGAAGACCTCGTGGCCATCCACGCCGTCACGAACGAGGACGAGGTCAACGGCGTCATCGCGATGCTCAAGAATATCGGGGCCACGGGGATACTCGTCATGCCAATCGACAGGATGGTCCTGTGACATGTTGACCTACGATTTGAAGAACCTGTCCAAGGGCGACCGGTCGCGGCTCCTATCCCGAGCGGACGTGGACCTCTCCAGGCCTCTGGCCGTCGCGCGCACAGTCATCGACAGGGTGAGGGAGGGCGGCGACCAGGCGCTCCTAGCTTGCGCCCAGGAGTACGATTCCTTCGTCGGGAGGGATCTACGCGTGTCATCGACGGCCATCAAGGCGGCTAGGAAACGCGTGCCGGAGGATCTCATGCGTGCGATGGTCATATGCAAGGAACGTATCGAGCGGTTCCACTCCCTCCAAAGGTTCGAGCCGTTCGAGTTCCGGGACGATATCGGAGTCTTTGGACAGAAGGTGGTCCCACTGGACAGGATAGGCATCTATGTGCCGGGTGGGACCGCGAGCTACGCGTCATCGGTGTTCATGGCTTGCGTGCCCGCGCGCGTCGCGGGCGTGAAAGAGATTGTCATGTGCACCCCTGCAAGGGGTGGCAAGATCGGGGACGCGGTCCTCGCGGCGGCTGACATGTGCGGCGTCGACGAGGTGTATTCCGTCGGCGGAGCCCAGTCCATCGCAGCCATGGCCTACGGCACCGAGCTGATCCGCCCAGTGAAGAAGATAGTCGGCCCTGGAGGGGCTTTCGTCACAGCCGCGAAGCTGCTTGTCAGGAACGACTGCGAGATAGACTTCCTCGCCGGCCCGTCGGAGGTACTGCTCGTGGCTGATGACCGGGCTGATCCCCGCGTCCTGGCTGCGGAGATGCTTGCCCAGTTGGAGCACGACCCGCTCGCGCGTGCGGTATTGATGTCGACGTCGACGCGGGTATTGGCGACTGCCGCGAAAGAGTTGCGCAAACTGACATCCTCTGCCCCCAGGCGGGACATCGTCGAGCAGTCCTCCAAGGAAGGGGCGGTCTTCATCCGAGCGAGCAGCATCTCCGAGGCTGTGAGGTTCGCAAACGAGTATGCCCCGGAACACCTAGTCCTCGACGTTGCCTCACCAAAGGCGGCGTTCAAAGCCATCACGAACGCGGGTTCGGTCTTCCTTGGGCGATATTCGTCCGTCGCGTTCGGAGACTACTGCGCAGGGCCGAACCACATCCTTCCGACCAAGGGCGTGGCCTCCATGCGATCGTCGCTGTCCACATACGACTTCCTCAAGACCGTACCTTACCAGGCGTTGACCCGTCCAGGTGCCTCGAAGCTGGTGAAGACCACCGAGCTCATGTCGTGCGCAGAGGGGCTCCCTGGGCACGCTCTGGCCGCAGCCATGAGAGGGAAGGTGAGGATGTGACCTCTGCCGGAGAGCTCAGGCGGAGGACGCTCGAGACCGTCACGCGGCCGTCCTATTCGATATCGAGCCAGGACATGGTGCTCCTGAATGACAACGCGAACCTGTTCGGCGTGAACCCTGCGGTTGCAGAGGTCGCCGACAAGTTCGATTTCTCGAGACTGTGGGCGTACCCCAGTGAGAACTCGGACGTCCTCAGGTCCAAGATCGGGTCGGAGTTCGGCGTTTCTCTGGAGGAGGTCATTGTCGGGAATGGCTCGGACGAGCTTCTTGACATGACGTCCAAGTGTTTCATCGACCCGGGAGACAAGTTCTGCTCCCCGAGCCCCACATTCGGGATGTACAGGTTCTACGCCAGGGTGAACCTCGCGACGATATGCGAGAAGCCCCTCAGGCCGGACTTCTCGATGGACGCGGAAGCGATACTCGCTGAGAAGGCGAAGCTCACGGCGCTTTGCCAACCGAACAACCCGACCGCCAACCTCTTCGACAGGCGCGATGTCGTCCGCGTGCTCTCAGAATCGCCGGGGGTCGTCGTCCTGGACGAGGCTTATGCGGACTTCTGCGGATCGAACATGCTCGCGGACGCCATGGCCGCCCCGCTCACTATCGACATCCGCACGTTCTCGAAAGCTTACGGTCTAGCCGGTCTCAGGGCCGGGTTCGCTATCGCCAGGAAGGAAGTCGTCGATGAGCTCCGCCGGGTGAGGACTCCATTCGGCCTCAACTCGTTCACAGAGGCCGTCGCGGCGAGAGCGTTGGATCACAGGTCGTGGGTGAGAGAGACCGTCTCGCGGATGAAGGTCGAGAGGGCGTATCTTGACGGACGGCTCAAGGCGCTGGGGTTCCGCACGCATGTGTCCGAGTGCAACTTCCTGGTGGCCAAGAGTCCCGTGAACGGTCCCGCTCTGGTGGCCGCCTTGAGGGACAAAGGCGTGGCAGTACGCGACTGCAATTCGTTCCTGATGATGGATGATTACATCAGGGTCACCATCGGTCCGAGGCCGATGATGGATAGGCTCTTGGCCGAGGTCGAGGCGATAGTCGAGGATGTGCGACCATGAAGGTCAGCATCGTTGACTACGGCGTCGGGAACCTCCACAGCATATCGAAAGGCCTTGAACGGGCAGGCGCGTCCATCGAAGTCGTCGGGGACATGTCGTCTCTCGAGTCGGCCGAATGCATCGTCTTCCCCGGTGTCGGGGCGTTCGGGGCAGCCGCCGACAAACTGAAGCCCGCCATCCATGGGCTGCGGAAGATGGCCGCCTCAGGCACCCCGATCTTGGGCATATGCCTCGGCATGCAGGTCCTCTTCGACAGGAGCGAGGAGTCCGCCGGCGACGGTGTGGGCCTGCTCAGAGGCGATGTCAGGAAGCTCCAGGCTCCAAGGGTGCCACATATGGGATGGAACGAGGTCTTGTTCCAGGACGATCCCTTGTTCGACGGTGTGCCGGAGGGGTCCAGGTTCTACTTCGCCAACTCGTACGTGTGTCACCCCATGGAAAAAGTCGGAATAGCAGAGACGCTTTACGGTGAGACGTTCGTGTCCGCCGTGAGAAAGGGACGCGTATGCGGCCTCCAGTTCCACCCCGAGAAGAGCGGCGCGGTCGGGCTGAGGTTGCTCACAAACTTCGTGAACATGGCAGAGGGTTCAGCATGAAAGTGATTCCCGCATTGGATATCAAGGGAGGCAGATGCGTTCAGCTCGTGGGCGGCAAGCCTGGCACTGAGAAGATAGAGATTGAGGACGTCCTCGGCGTGGCCAGGAGGTGGCAGGAGGAGGGCGCGGAGCTGCTCCACGTGATAGACCTGGATTCCGCACTCGGCACGGGCGACAACGAGTCGCTCATAGAGATGATCATCGGAGACCTAGCGATCCCTGTTCAGGTGGGCGGTGGCATCAGGACCGTGGAGAAGGTTCAGAGGCTGTTCGAAATTGGCTGCGAACGCGTCATTGTGGGGACTCGCGCGATCCAGGACCGGGACTTCGTCAGAGAGCTCACGTCGAAGTACCCAGGGGATATCGTCGTGGCCATCGACTCCGCCTCCGACCAGGTCCTGATAAAAGGCTGGCAGGAGAGCTCGGGGAAGGGGACCGTGTCCGTGGTCAAGGACCTCGACCAGTTCGATATCTGGGGCTTCCTCTTCACCAACGTGGAAGTCGAGGGCAGGCTGCAGGGCATCAACCCGAGCCTGGTGAAAGGACTCATACGCCTCACACACAAGCCCGTCATAGTCTCAGGGGGGATCACCACGGTTGCCGATCTCGAGCTCGTCAGGGGCATGGGTGCGGACTCCGTCGTGCTGGGGATGTCAATATACACTGGCAGGATTGATCTCAGGAAGGCCATCAAAGGGTTCAGGTGATTGCATTGGCTGCAAGGGAGACGGAAGTAGTCAGGGAGACAAGGGAGACGAGGGTCGAAGTGAGGCTCAGACTCGACGGCTCGGGCGACACCAAGGCCGCGATACCGGACGAGTTCCTCAGGCACATGGTCGAGACGCTCTCCAGGTACTCGGGCGCGGATTTGGACATCTCCGCTCGAGGGGACCTCAATCACCACTTGATCGAGGACGTCGCCATAACCCTCGGCCGGGCATACAGGCAGGCCATGGGTGAAGGGGCCGTCAAGAGGATTGCCAGCGCAACGGTCCCGATGGACGAGGCCCTCGTCCAGGTCACGGTGGATCTCATCGACAGGCCATATGCGCACCTTGAGGTCCCGGACATCATGTACGAGCACTTCCTCAGGTCATTCACGATGGAGCTCAGGGCGACCGTGCACACTGTGGTCCTGAGGGGCAAGGACGGCCACCACATAGTGGAGGCCACATTCAAAGCGCTCGGGCTTGCACTCAGGGAGGCAATGGAGCAGAACCCTTCCGTCGTCTCAACGAAGTCTAGCGTGGTCTGGGGGAAAGGGAGTTGACGCTCACGAAAAGGATCATCCCGTGCCTTGATGTCAAGGAGGGTGCCGTCGTGAAGGGCGTGTGCTTCAAGGACCTCAGACAGGTGGGCGACCCCCCCACGTTGGCCGTGGAGTATCAGGCCCAGGGGGCCGACGAGATAGTGTTCCTGGACGTGAACGCATCAGTAGCGGGCGTCAGGACGATGCACGAAGCGGTTCGGAAGACCGCTGAGCAGCTCTTCGTACCCCTCACGGTCGGGGGCGGCATACGCACGTTCGAGGATGTCAGGAAGACACTGAATGTCGGCGCGGACAAGACGTCGATCAACACCGCGGCCGTGCTGGACCCCTCGTTGATCTCCAAGTGTGCGGACGCGTTCGGAAGCCAGTGCGTCGTGCTCGCCATCGATGCGAAGAGGTCGGGCGACTCATGGGAGGTCTACACGCACTCCGGTACGAAACCAACGGGTCTGGATGCCGTCGAATGGGCGAAGGCCGCAGTCGAGCGTGGCGCTGGGGAGATACTGCTTACGAGCATGGACTCGGACGGCATGAAGAAAGGATATGACCTAGATCTTACGAAGGCCGTCGTCAGGGCCGTGCGCGTCCCCGTGATAGCCTCTGGCGGCTGCGGAACGCTCGACCACATCGTGGATGTCCTGACAGTGGGTGAGGCGGACGCCGCCCTGGCGGCATCGATATTCCACTTCGGCCAGCACACGGTCGCGGATGTGAAGAGGGCGCTCGAGGCCAAGGGCGTGCCGGTGAGGTGGGGCTCTTGACCGCATCGGGGAGCCAAGACCTCATGCCCGTCGTAGTCCAGGATGTGAGGAACAACAATGTGCTCATGCTGGCGTACATGAACGACGAGGCGCTGGCGCTCACAAGAACGACCGGGTACATGCACTACTGGAGCCGGTCCAGGAACGCGATTTGGAAGAAGGGGGAGACCTCGGGCAACTTCCAGAAGGCGGTCGAGCTGCTCACTGACTGCGACGGTGACGCCATGCTCGCACGGGTCGAGCAGACGGGTGTCGCGTGTCACACGGGCACGTATTCGTGCTTCGCGAAGGACCCGATCCACCAGAGGGACGTGTTCGCGGAGCTGTGGGATGTCTTCGAGCAGCGCAAAGCTGCCCAGTGCGAGTCGAGCTATACATGCAAGCTCATGAATAACAGGAACTTGCTGCTGAAGAAGATCGCAGAGGAGAGTTCAGAGGTCATCATCGCGGCCAAGGACAAGGTGCGGGGGGAGATCGTGTACGAGGCGTCGGATTTGCTGTACCATCTGATGGTCCTACTGTACGATGAGGGCATCACGATGGATGATATCAAGAAGGAACTGGAGGGTAGAAGGAAATGACTGCGAAGAGATGCGACTTCCACACGCACACGGTGCTGAGCGATGGTGAGCTCCTCCCCATGGAGTTGATTAGGAGGGCTGCCGCCTCGGACCACGCGGCGATAGCGTTGACTGACCACGCATCGTTCTCGAACATCGAATGGGTCGTCCAGTCGCTGACAAGGGACTGCGAGAAGGCGGACAGCTGGGGCATCCAGGCGATCCCGGGGGTCGAGTTGACCCATGTGCCCGTCAGGTACATCGACGAGGCAGTCTCGCTCGCCAGGAAGAAGGGCGCTGAGATAGTGATCGTCCATGGGGAGACACCCGTGGAGCCCGTCGAGCCTGGGACGGACCACGCGGCGGCCATGAACCCCGAAGTCGACATACTGGCCCATCCGGGGATGATATCCGATGAGGACGTCCAGCTCGCGGCCGATAACGGGGTCTACCTCGAGGTCTCATGCAGGAAGGGGCACTCGCTCACGAATGGACACGTCGCCCACCTCGCGAGGCTCAAGGGCGCGAAGTTGCTCGTCAACACGGACACTCACTCACCATCGGACTTGAGCACCATGGAATTCGCGAGCAAGGTGGCGAGGGGTGCGGGGATGACCCAGGACGAGGTCATGACCGCCTTGGTGGCCAATGCGGAGGAGCTGCTGAAGAGGGTCCATCGGCTCTGAGCGACGTTCGCTTATTAACAGACCCGGCTAGCATTATTAATATCGACACGCCTCCGTGTCCTCAAGGAGCGGGTGCGATGACGATAGTCAGCATATCGGTGCCACAAGATCTCCTCAAGCGGTTCGACGAGGTCTCATTGTCTAAGGGGTTCATGACGAGGTCCGACTCGGTCAGGGAGGCGATGCGGACAGTCATAGATGAGGACGAGTGGGAGGACTCGGAGGGGGAGAACCAGGTAGTCATCACGATGGTCTATGACGAACTGGGTCCGCGGGGCGAGCTCTCCGTGTTGCAGCACAGGTACGAGGAGATCCAGATGATGCTGCACCTGCACCTCGAGAAGGGCCAATGCATGGAGGTCTTCATCGCGCGGGGATCGAACACGGTCCTTCGGGAAATCCTCGGGAAGATCAGGAAGGTCAAAGGCGTGCGGTCTATCCGGTTCATATCCACATCAACGCCACCGCTCGGACTGTCAAGCCACCGCTGATTGACGCAGCGAAGACTAGCCTCGTGACCGGTGACCCGACGGAACTGTCCGACCTTCAGACCATCACTTGCTGATTCGCATCCAGCCGCAGGTCAATAGGTTGTAGAGGACCAGGAACTCCCCCCATCCGGTGTCGTCGGCGAACGAGACTGTGCAGTACTCTTCGTAATGAATCCTCCAGGCGTCGTTGTGCGACCCCCAGTATATGGAGACTCCCCCACAAGCCGCGGTCGTGTCCGTGTTGTACACGTACTTGACCGCGCCCTCGATCAAATCCATCATGGCCTGCGTGGTCTCCATGAGCTCAATGTCTTCTGCCAGCTCTGGGTCGTCCATGAGATGCCTCCCGAGGTCCACCATGTCGACCTGGTAGTGAGAGCCGCACGAGACATAGTAGCTGTCCCTCAGAGCAATCCTGTAGTTGTAAGTGTAATCCAGGAGACCGTCGGTCATCTGCGCGACCCAGTCAGTCAACACGCCCAGACCATCCGCAATCTCCATCACGTCCACGACGCCCAGTGTGCAGTACCATGCCCACGAGAGAGGCTCGTATGCCTGTATCCATCCGTCGACCATGTCGGCAGCCACCTGGTCAGGCGTCCTCGACGGGTCGAGCGCGACCGGGGTGAACATCAGGTCGTACGGGAATCCGTCCCCGGCCACCAGCTCCTCAGATGCCACGAGCAGCTCGACAAGCCCGGTCTGCGCGGCCTGATAGGCCATCTCTATGCTCGAGCAAGAGCACGCGTCGAATGCGAGGATATCGATATACACTCCTGCGCCGACTATGGCATCCTCCATCTCCTGGAGCGTTATGCAGTCGCCGTCAGAGGAGTCGTCCCAGCAGAACCCCCTCCACGCGCTGCCGTGGTCCCATGGGATGACCACCAGATGGTCGGCGGGATAGTATGTGTTGACCTCGGTCAGGAACCACTGGAATGTGTCGCCATCCCCGAAGTTCATCTCAGGATAGGTCTCGACGGTCTCGTAACAACCACCGGATATCTCGACCCGCTCGACTCCGTCCTCGCTGAGCCAGTCGACTACGGCCACGATGTTGAGCCCGTCACTTGCGGGGATGTTCAGAAGGTACGGAAGGCTAGGATCCTCCCAGTACATCTCAAGGTTGCAGTCCGCATCTACATAGAGCGCGATTGTCCAAGTCCCGTTCGATTCAGTTGTGATTCCATCGCCGAGGTTCTTGCCCAATGAGACACCGGGCACTAGCAGAACGAAGGCGAGAATTGTACATGCCGCAAGGCTACCACGTCTAACCTCCAATATGATTCCCCCCTACTAGATCGGGGTATACCCTGAGGTACCCCACGGTTTCGAAACGTCGCTTACGCTATTAAACGATGACCGTCCCGTGAACTGTTTTCAACGGTAGCAGAGAATGACGCGGAAAGAGTCTGTCAAGACGGTCCACGGGCTTACAAGGGGGTGCGTCCTCGGTTTTCTCGCTGCCTTCTGATGGATTCAATCTTGTCCCAATCAATTCTTTATTGCGTCAGTCGATACGAGCTCGACTCTTCCTGATGTGCATTGGGGAGGTAAGAGGGGATATGTTGGACAAGAGATTACCTAGAATTGTCATATGCGCAGCCTTGGCGATCATCATGGCATTGCCCGTTTCGGCATTGGCCACCAAGAACCAGACAGTAGACTGGAATGCCGCGGTAGTGGCAAAGCTCGATATGATGTATGCCGAAGAGATCATCGAGACTGTGTGCGCGATGGGGGACAGCTCCTTGGGGTTCAGGGGGGCCGGAGGCCCTGCTGACCATCAGGTGGCGTCGTACATCGTGGAACAGATGGATGAGATAGGTCTCTCGGACGTAGCCAAGGAGGAAGTTCCGCTCGATGCTTGGGAGTTCAGGTCCGCGTACCTGGAAGTGCCAGGAATGAGCAGGATCACCGCAGCGTCGTTCGGCGGGTTCCCCGGGACAGATGACCAGGGCACGGACTACGCCAACGAGGCTATAGATGCTGAGATCGTCTGGGTTAACAACGGGTACGCGAGCGACTACATCGGGAAGAACGTTGAGGGCAAGATAGTCCTCGCGAACTGGATCGGGTACGACTACTGGGTCGACTCGATGGCGTACGGCGCCATGGAGAACGGCGCCGCGGGCATGGTCGTCACGACGATAGACTCGAACGTGGGCCAGGACGAATCCGCCCTGTCGTGCCACGACGGGCTCTATGTGCCCGGGTTCCCGCCGCTGATCTCTATCGCGAAGGAGGACGCCCAGATCATAGTCGATCGGCTGGAGTCAGGGGAGAAGGTCACCGCCACGATGTACAGTGACATCGTGAAGACGCCGGATGACTTGGGAGGCGTCGGGTACAATGTGGTAGGTATGCTCCCGGGGAAGAACTACGGGAAGCCCCAGGATGAGTTCGTGATATTCGGCCCACACCACGACGCGTGGTTCCAGGGAGCGATGGACGACACCTCTGGCATCGCTGCGATGCTTGTAATCGCGAAGGCGATGGCCGAGGTGTGCGAGGAGGACAAGGTCGCCCCTGAGCGCACAATCATATTCACCTCACACACAGCCGAGGAGTACGGTATCGATGACACGTACTACGATTGGTGCTACGGTGCCAACTACCAGATAACCGTCGAGCACCCGGATTGGGCCGGCAGAAGCGTCGCCTACCTGTGCATGGAGCTCATGGGCATGGCGGGAGAACCGGTCTACGTGAACTGCGTGCCGGAGTTGTACAGTTTCGTGAAGCAGGTGTTCGCAGCTAACATTGACAACCTGCCGTATGGAGCGTCCGCAGACAACAACATACACACATGGGCGGACAGCTGGACATTCTCCGCTGCGGGCCTGCCGAGCCTGGAGTTCGAGACGGTCTCAGACGAGTGGGAGACATACTACTACCACACGCAGTGCGATGCGCCGGAGATCATAGACTACGCCTATCTGAGGCAGTGCTTCGCCGTAATCTCCGACATGACGACAAGGATGGCGACGTACACAATCGCGCCGTACAACTT
The DNA here is from genome assembly GCA_011391345.1 of Methanobacteriota archaeon. Classification (GTDB taxonomy): domain Archaea; phylum Thermoplasmatota; class Thermoplasmata; order UBA10834; family UBA10834; genus UBA9653. Next base: position 19,133 of record JAABQR010000114.1, read on the forward strand.
CGAGACGCTCGCGACCGACCTGAATTCGCACCTGCTCTTGGACGAGGAACTATGGGGTGTCGCTGCTCTGGATGAGATATACGAGTACTTTGAGATGAGCACGGAGAACAGGGACAAGCTTGTGAGCGAGGCGGCGAGATTCTCCGAGAACTCGGCCGCGCTCAAGGAAGCCCTTGCGGTAGCCAACCTTGCGAAAGCTTCAGAGATCAACACCGAGTTGATGTCCATCGTCAAGACGCTTGACACCTCGCTGATAGCCATAGGTGTCTGGGAGCAGGATTGGTATCCCTACCAGCAGCCGATAAACGACGTGTACCATCTCTGGTGGGGCCTGCAGGATCTCTGGGCCAAGATGGCGGGGACCGGGGATAGCATGGGTCTGGGCACTCTCAACTGGGTTGGGATGACCTGGTACTACGACTACTCGTCGTACCTCAACTACATGGATCAGAGGGATCGCCTGACAGGTGATAGAGTGGCCTCATGGGGTCTTCAGACGCACCTGCAGCCCGCAGTCGATATCTGGCAGGAGTACGACGCCCTCAGGAGCGTGAAGGGACCGGACGGGCCGACTTTCCAGGATGTGCTCTGGGTAGTGCCATCACTGGAGACCGTGCTGGGCGGAACCGCGCTCGTGCAGCTCGAAGACGCCTTCGTCCTCATGTGGACCGCCATAGAGGATGCCAACGGCCAGATAGAGGGCCTGATCGACAGCATATCGGCAGGTGCAGAGTGAGGTGCGAACACATCGCCTGAGAAACCCCTTAACTCTTCTCATTTTCCTCGTCTGTTCGCATTCCCTGAAGGGGATACCCGTTGCCGCTCTCTCAGCGGTGCTCGAGAATTGAGATTGGGATGCGGCGGAAAGTGCTCCCGCCGGGATTTGAACCCGGGTATCGAGCTTTCCCTGGCGCTCCGAAGGAGCACCGCGAGAGGCTCGAATGATTGGCCGGACTACACTACAGGAGCCTGGTGACTCCAAGCAAACGAAATGTCTTACATAAACCTTTGGGGCCGCCCCGGCTCTAGGGCGAGGGGAGGCCCAAGACCTGAATATCGGGCCTCTAGGGGTCACTTTTCAGGAAAGTGAGAACGTTCCGGGCACTTTTCAGCATAGGTCCAAATACCCTTTCACCGAAGGTTGACTCAAGAGGCGCGAAGGGCGGAAGGGGTCTCCCCCCTGCCCGTAGCGCCGAAGAAGGAGAGGTGAACAAAGATGAAGGCAACGATGATAGTCGCGATCGTGGGAGTCGTCGCGGTCCTCGGCTTCGCCGGGGTCGCGGCAGCGAGCGGCGCCCTGACCGCATCTTCGAGCTCGGACACGAGTCCGGACTCGGGATCGAAGAAGGGGTTGGGCTCGGCCGACGGCGACGGGCACAAGAACATGTGGCAGCACATGTGGCAGTGGATGTTCGGCGGCGAGACGACGCAGACGCCCCACGAGTTCAACTATGACTACAACTACTCGTACGACTACGATGTAGTCATCGACTGCCCCGCGGCCAACTGCACCTGCAGCTGAGCGGGGGCGGCCACACCAACTCATCAAACCCCTTAACACCATTCATTTTGATTCTGACCGACGGTTCTCTCGAAGGAACTTCCATCCGACCGGACTTCAGATATCCTCATCCCCTTCGCGCCAATCGAGCCCTGGTGTCCTCAGCCCTATCTTGGCGACGGCGGGGAACTTGCGCTTGTGCGAGCTCAGCCTGACCATCTTCGAGACCCGCTCGACATCCTGCAGGGACGCTTCAGCCCTCCTAGCCACGTCCTTCTCGGGCAACCCCTGTTCTATTCCCAGGAGGATCGCGTCCAACCTGTCGTAGGTGATACCCATCTCCCCCTCGTCCGTCTGCCCCTTCCACAGTCCGGCAGATGGTGCCTTCTTGATGATCTTGGCGGGGATTCCCAACCTCCGAGCGAGTTCCCTGACCTCGGTCTTGTAGAGGTCGCCGATAGGTTCCAGATCCGCCCCTCCGTCCCCGTGCTTGGTGAAGTATCCGACGAGAAGTTCGCTCTTGTTCGATGTCCCAAGGACAAGCCTCGACTCTGCCGCGGCGCGGTGGTACAACAGTATCATCCTGCACCTAGCCTTCACATTCGCCAGTGCCATCCTGTCGGCTCGGCTCCCAATCGTCTTCCTGAACGCCTCCACGGCGTCGCTGATATCCAATATCTCGTATCTCACGCCCTCGGTTTCGCACAACTGTTTGGCGTCCCCCAAGTCTTCCTTGGGCGAGTCCCTCTCGGGCAAGAGTAGCCCGAGGACCCGTTCCTTGCCGACCGCATTGGCAGCTAGTCTGAGGACGACTGCTGAGTCAATCCCCCCACTGACCCCTAGGACGTACCCCTTGGCCCCGGTCTTCCTCAACTTCTCCGCTAGGAAGTGCTCGATGACCTTGTCGGTGCCGTCCTTGAGTTCAGGCGACATCATCGGCGTTGTGATGGCATGGTCTGGATATATCCGTTATGGTCGCGCAAGGGCTCATTGACCGTAAACAATAATCTACGGGCACGACGATGTTGTCGCAGATGGCAGGAACAATAGTCACGCTCGCCCAAGTGGTATGTCAACTCCACGACAAGGAGACCAATCTGAAGCGCATGTCAACTGTCGTGCGCAAGACCCGGGGGAAGATCGTCGTGTTCCCGGAGATGAACCTCACAGGATACCTTCCGAGGGACGACCTGTTCAAACTGGCCGAGACGATGTCAGGCCCGAGTGTCAAGGCAGTATCCAAGCTCGCGAAGGAGACGAGGAAGGACATCGTATTCGGGGCGCCGATCAAGGATGAGAAGATCCACGGGCATATCTTCAACTCCTGCGTCCTGGCAGCCGGTGATGGTAGACTCTTCAGATACGACAAGATGTACCTGCCCAACTTCGGCCCCTTCGAGGAGCGGGTCTTCTTCTCTCACGGCAAGAGTGCCGTGGTGGCTCAGGGATTGCATGCGAGGCTGGGCCTCATGGTCTGCTATGACATGTTCTTCCCCGAGCTGGCGAAGCTCGAGTCGCTCCTTGGCGCGCAGATGCTCGTGGACATCTCAGCTGCCCCGACGACGTCGAAGCTGAGCTTCCAGAGGGTGATGCCTGCAAGGGCGGTCGAGAACGGTGTGTTCCTGGCGTACGCCAACATGGTCGGTGTCCACGGCTCCCTCGTATTCGGCGGTGGCAGCGTCCTCTACGGTCCCAGAGGCGACGCCCTGGCTGCAGCCAAGGAGCTGGATGAAGAGGTCCTGGAGCAGGAGGTCGATTTCGCAGACCTAGAGATCGTCCGCAGGTTCAGGCCGCTGCTGAGGGACAGCCGACCAGAGATACTGGACAGTTTGGCTGACGCCCTCAGGGGCGGCGGAGCCTGAAGGTGCCAGCGACTCGGCCCGAGCTCTGTCCGGGGGCGGATATTCTTAAATATTGACAGCCGTTTGATGGTCACCCAAGCTGAGGTGGCCCAGCCCGGTAAGGCGCGAGCCTGGAAGCTCCGTTGGATGTGCCAGCGAGCTCGTGGCGCGTTAGCGCCTCGGGAGTTCAAATCTCCCCCTCAGCGCCATATCCTCCTGAAGTCCGTGCGGCATTCGGGCAAGGTATTTTGCCCACTAGGGCGATGTAAGCCTTCTGAACATGCACGGAATCGTGGGTGGTAGCGTGCCGATACGCGCATTGCTCGTGGACGACGACGTCGCATACCTAGAGGTCCTGAGCTTCTTCCTCGAGCGAGAGGGTTCGATAGAGAGCGAGACCGCAACGTCTGCCAGGGCGGCCTTGGACCTGCTCTCCAAGAAGGAGTACGACGCAATCGTCTCGGACTACCTCATGCCTGACATGGACGGTCTCGAACTGCTCAAAATCGTCAGGCTCCAGGGAAAGGATGTCCCGTTCATAATGCTCACAGGACGAGGCAGGGAGGACGTTGCGATACAGGCTCTGAACAGCGGGGCCGATTTCTACATACAGAAGGGCGGGGACCCGAAGGCGCAGTACACTGACCTCTCGAACATGATCAAGAGGTCTGCCCAGCAGAGACGAGCTGAGAGGAGCGTCAGGGAAGGGGAACGGTTCCTCAAGGGTCTATTCTTGAGCATCCAGGATGGAGTCACCGTCCTGAACAAGGATCTTGTCATCGAGATGGTCAATCCCACCATCGAGAAATGGTACGCGGAATCGATGCCCCTGGTGGGCAAGAAGTGCTACGAGGCGTATCGAGGCAGGTCTGAGCCGTGCGACGTATGCCCCACACTCAAGACTGTCAGGACTGGCAGGATGGCCAACGAGCGAATCAAGAAGGGCGGTGTCAGTGATGGGAACGAAGGATGGTTGGATGTCTACAGCTTCCCGATACTGAACGAAGCGACTGGCGAGGTCGAGCGCGTCATCGAGTACCTGCGGGACGTGACCGAGGAGGAATCGGCGAAGGCATCGTTGAGGGACAGCGAACGCAAATACAGGATGCTCGTGGACCTGGCGAACGAGGGCATACTCGCGATAGAGTCAGGCGGGACAATCGGTTTTGTCAACCCGAGGATGGCGGAGATGCTCGGCTGCGAGGTCGAGGACCTGATTGGGAAACACATACGCTCTATCGTCGATGCGACGTGGGCGGAATCGGTCGGGTCGGCCAAACTCCACAGAGCCTTGGACGGTGGCGAGCGCTTCGAGCTGGTGCTCGCCAGGAAAGATGGTTCCACGGTCAATGTGATTGTGGCTGCCTCCCCTCTGTCTGCGGGTAGCGGTCTGTTCCAGGGCGCGATGGCGGTGGTCACGGAAATAACCGAGATCAAGGCCGTCATGGAAAGCCTGGCATCGTCGGAGGAGAAGTTCGCTAAGATATTCCAGGATTCGCCACAACTGATTATGATTGCGCGGACGTCCGACTCGACGATCCTCGAAGTGAATGATTCGTTCACCAGGGTCACAGGGTATCGGAGGGATCAGCTACTTGGAAAGAATCCTGTTGAACTGGGGATATTCTCGAAGGAGTTGGTTGTTAGATTCGAGGAGTCTTTTGGGAACGAGGGGACCATACGCGATCTGGAGGTTCCGATTGGGACGGTAACAGGGGAGCCACACCTCGTTCGGGTATCCGGCCACAGGATGATGCTTCAAGGTGAGCAATGCACGGTACTCGTCTCGTGCGACATATCCGCCGACGTAGTGGGAATGAATGTGCTCAGGCGTGAGAGGGACGTACTGAAGGCCATTTTGGAGTCTAACCCTGATGGAATCGTGATCACGGACCTAGATGGCAATGTGGTGGAGTGCAATCTCGCACTGCTGACGTTGTTGGGCAACGTCTCCAAGGAGCAGTTCATCGGCAGGAACGTGTTCACGCAGTTGAAGGAGATCGATGCGGCGAAGGCCAAGCGCGTCGGCGCGAAGCTCATGAGTGAAGGGCTCGTGAGAAACATCTCGTTCGAGCTCGCTCGCGAGGACGGGATCAAGGTCCATGCGGACGTGTCTGCCGTGGTCGTGAAAGACCAGTTGCGGAAACCGCTCTACTTGATCGGCATAGTTCGTGACGTTACCGACCAGGTCCGGCACGAGGCGGAGCTCGAGGATGCACTGGAAGACAGGAGACAGCTGGTATCCATCATCAACCAGAGTCCGGCGGTCGCCTTCCTTTGGCGCGCGGCGCCTGGGTGGCCGGTGGATTATGTCTCAGAGAATGTGCGGCAGTTCGGATACGAGGCGGGGGAGCTGACATCCGATGTCGTTCGCTTCGCATCAATCGTGCACCCGGACGACCTCGAGAGGATTGTGACGGAGGTCCAGACCCACGTCAAGGATGGCCGGTCGGAGTTCGAGCAGGAGTACAGACTCGTGTCACCTGATGGCAAGGTCCATTGGGTCTACGATAGGACCTTGGTGATCAGGGACCGAACGGGCGCGGTCGATTCGTATCAGGGCATCGTGGTCGATATCACGGATCGGAAGGATGTGCTCGAGAAGTTGTCCAGGGCGGAGAGGCAGCTGAAGATGTTCATGGACATGTCGCCAGTGGTCAAATTCATGAAAGGCCGAGATGGCAGATACGTCTACGTGAACAAGGCGTACCAGGAGGTCTTCGGTATCACTCCCGATGAGTGGATCGGGAAGACCGACCGCGAGCTGTTCCCATCCGAAGTCGCCGAGAGACTGATGGCAACGGATAGGAAGGTTTTCGAGAGTGGTAAGTTCCACGCGTCCCTCGAGGTCATCCCGCGGGAGGACGGCCTTCGCGAGTTCCTTACATACAGGTTCCTGGTGCCCAGCATAACGGGGGGAGAGGACCTGCTGGCAGGAGTCGCAATCGACCTGACCGAGGAGCGACGATATGAGAGGGCCCTCAAGGCGGCGAACGAGAAGCTCACCCTCCTAGGCAGCATGACCCGGCACGATATCACGAACCAGCTGGCCGTCCTGGCCGGCTGGCTGGACATCACGAGAGACGATGTGAAGGACCCGGTCATTATCAAGCGTTTCGATGACATGAAGGCAGCGGCCGACACGATTCAGAGGCTACTCATGTTCACTTCCGAGTACCAGGACCTGGGACTGCAGGAACCCGTTTGGATCCCTGCGGCCGAGGCCTTCTCGAACGGTGTGCTCGGCCTTCAGCTGGAGGGTGTCCAGGTAGAGGTCGACTTGCCTGGACTCGAGGTCTACGCAGACCCGATGTTCGAGAGGGTCTTCAGGAACCTCGCCGACAACTCCATCAGGCACGGCGAGAAGCTCTCCAGGATGAAGGTCACACAGCGGTCGGAGGGCAACGAACTGATCCTGACATACGAGGATGACGGCGTTGGCATCCCTGAGGATATTAAGGACAGGATATTCGAGAAGGGTTTTGGGAAACACACCGGGTTCGGCCTCTTCATGGCCCGCCAGGTGCTGGGCCTGACAGGCCTGTCCATCCAAGAGACTGGAACGCAGGGGTCGGGCGTCAGGTTCGAGATACGCGTCCCCGAAGGCGCCTATAGGTATTCCCCAGCCAAGGGTTAATTATCCTCAGGTGTTCTGGTCCTACGAGCACCATGACAGGAGGAGATGACGGTCCTCGGGCCGGGGTCATGCAGCGTATCAGGACTCATCGCAGGGTCGTCGAGGCCGAGGCGTCATGGGTCTCCTGCACTGTCCTGTTCTTCTGCACGGTGTACGTCGTCCTCGACAGGGATGTCCTGTGGTCGGCGTTCGGAGTCGCTGCCCTCTCTCTATACATCCTCCCAATCGTGTCGAAGTGGGATCCGTTCCAGGCGCTTCCTTGGGAGATGACGCTGTTGTTGTCCTCCCCCATAGTCCTGCACATATCCGAGGGCTCTCGCGCGCTGAGTGGCAGCATCGATTGGTGGGACAACATCACATCAATCTCGTTCGCTCTCTCCTTCGCGACCATAGGATTCCTCCTGACCTTGGAACTGCACATGTACACCGATGTGAGGATGAACAGGTCATTCTCGATCTTCTTCGTGATCATGTTCACGGTGGCTATCTCGGGTTTCTGGCAGACCGGGGAGTATCTGAGCGACGTCTTGGTCGGCACTGACCACCTCTCCTCCAACTCTCAGGTCATGACTGAGTTCCTCTGGGCGACTGTCGGCGGCCTGGTGATGGGCTTCGTGTACGGAGCGTACATCAAGGCCATGCCGTGGTCCAGGCGCGAAGTCCTCGGCCTCATACACTTCTGGGAGGTGCCTGGATGGAAAAAAGGCTGAGGCTCATATCCAGGATGATGCAGGCCGGCATGGCATCGGTCGCCATTGCTGGCGTTGTGACGGAGAACCTCACATGGGTCCCGGTAGCCGTGGTCTCGTTGGTGGTCTCCGCGGTACCTTCCCTTCTCAGGCGCGACCTCCACCTGGTCCTCCCTGTCGAGTTGAACCTGTGGATAGTCCTCGCCTTGTTCCTGCACGTCATAGGGGGTTTCTCAGGGTTCTACGACAACCTTCCTGGTTGGGACCACCTGACGCATGCGATGTCTTCCTCTCTCATAGCCGCGCTGGGATTCGTGACCGTCGTCGCATTGGACAAGTATGTCGAATCGATCTACCTTCCGGGGTCCTTCCTCGCCTTCATCATCGTCATGTTCACGATGGCCATGGGGGTATCCTGGGAAGTGATGGAGTATGTCGTCGACGAGGTGACTGGGAGCAATATGCAGTACTCCCTCTCCGATACCATGGTGGACCTTCTGTTCGACGCCTTCGCAGGTTTCCTCGTAGCGGCCTACGGGGCATACTACCTGAGGCATACATCCTCAGACCACTTCGTGGAGTCCCTCCAGCTCGTGGAGGCCAAAGCGAAGATCGAGGCCGTCATCAGGAGATAGGGGCGGACCGGTCAAAGAGGAGCGACTCCCTGACGGATCATATCCTCCGCCTTCCTGAGGTCCTCCTTGGAGTTGACATTCCAGAAGCTGAGCAGCTGGTCGTCCACCTCCCTGAGTTCCGTCTCCTCCACCCTGCAGATATCCATGTGTCCAAGGGCGTTACTGACCTTGCCGACCCCTGTCTCAAGCTCATGCGCGAAGCGCCTCAGGCCTGCTTCCCGTCTGTAGACTGCCACGAGTGGTTCGAGGAAGCCGCCTACGACCGGCACCGCCCCATCCCTCCCGGCAGCCCTGCGCGCAAGTAGCTCCAGAACCTCGGTCCGCACGAGCGGGACATCGCAAGGCACGACCGCCACGTATGTCTGTTCAGCCTTTCCGAACGCGTTTGACAGTCCTTCAAGTGGCCCTCTGCCGGAGGTGCGGTCCTCGACGGTCCTGACGCCGTGGCCGAGCGACCGTCGATATGTGGGTCCGCAACCCGCGCCGACCGCGACGATGATGTCGTCAGTGACGCCCGAGAGTGCGCGGAGCACATGTAGCAGCATGGGCATGTCGCCGACCTCGACAAGGCCCTTGTCTCCGCCCATGCGGCTCCCCTTCCCGCCGGCCAGGATGACTCCCGAGAGCATGTCGACCGGTATCCAGGTGACATGTAATCAACCTATCCCGAGGGTGCGTGCATGCCGGAGCCAGTTAGCCAAAAGATATTACTACCAAGGACCTGTTCCGAACACTGGACGGTGCCCGTCATGACGAAGATCACGATGGCCCAGGGGGCAGGCGGCGAACGCATGCAGGAGTTCATACGCGAGTTCGTCCTCAACGAACTCGATCACGATTTCGGAGAGATCCCTTTGGGGGCGCTCGACGATGCTGCCATAGTGGACGGAATCGTCTTCACGACGGACACCTACACGGTCAAGCCACTGTTCTTCCCAGGTGGGGACATAGGACGCCTGGCGGTTGCAGGCACGGTCAACGACCTGTCCGTCATGGGCGCGACCCCAGTCGCCCTGTCCTGCGCCATGGTCATACAGGAGGGCTTCTCGACCGATGAACTGCACACGATCATGCGGAGCCTCAACTCCACGGCCAGGTCAGCTGGCGTCAGGATAGTCACGGGCGACACCAAGGTCGTGGAGAAGGCCGCCATCGACGGTCTGTTCATAAACACGAGCGGGATCGGGAGGCGATCGCCCCACCTGGACCACAACATCGCGGAGATCAGGAAGTCCAGGGCGTTCAAGTGGGAATGGCCGAACGACTCAGGGGTCTCGGACAAGGACGTCATAATCGCGTCTGGCCCCATCGGGAACCACGGCGTCGCCCTCCTGTCCTTCAGGGAGGGGTATGGCTTCGACACCGTGGTCAAGAGCGACGCAGCCCCGTTGAACCACATGATCGCTGAGGCGTTGAAGGTGGGCGGGGTCACATCCATGAAGGACCCCACAAGAGGCGGTCTCGCCAACCTTCTGAACGAGTGGTCGGAGAAATCCTCGGTCGGCATCAGCGTCAGGGAGGAGGCCATCCCCATGGACGAGGCGGTCATCGCGGCCTGCGAGATGCTCGGGATAGACCCGTTCGAGATAGGCAACGAGGGCAAGGTCATCATGGCCGTCGTGCCCGAGAAGGCCGAAGAGGTCCTGAAGGCGGTGAGGTCGGTCCCGGAGGGCGCCAGGGCGAGCATCATCGGCGAGGCGACGGCCGGCGTCAGAGGCGTGCTCATGGAGACACACACCGGCGGCAAAAGGGTCATGGAGCCCCCGGTCGGGGACCCTGTGCCCAGGATCTGCTAGCCATTCCGTCGTATGAGGTCGCGCTCTATCATGTCCACGATGGCCGGCAGGCTGGCCGACACCTTCGGTGTCAGTCCCTCGTGGAAGTTATCGACGTCCTCCGCCTCAATCGCGACAAAGAGGATCTCCTTCGGCATCCTCTCCGGCACGACCTGCCTCCCCATGGCGAGGGCGGTCGCGATGTTGAACCCGTGCGGGGAGGTCCCGTGCACGGTCCTCTTGAAGTCCTCCTCGGCCATGATGTAATGGTCCCCCGGGGAGCCGTCCTTCGTCTGTATCGCGTCGACTATCACGACCTTGTCGTAGTCCAGGACCATGTCGAGCAGCTCGAGCCCGCTCGCGGGTAGCTCCTCTATCGAAACCCCTTCTATCCCGCGCTCCATGAGCATCCTCGCGGCGTATATCCCGACGCCGTCGTCCGACAGTATGGGGTTTCCGACGCCAACGACGAGGGTTCTCATTGTCACGGGTAGCACCTCATGG
>JAABQR010000012.1 GCA_011391345.1 Methanobacteriota archaeon
CATGGGCAGACGAAATGACCAACAATCCGTTCATGTCCTTGGGATACATGGTGGCATTCTTCGCCGTCCTCATCAACTTCGTCGTCTTCTTCGCATTGGTGGCTCACGTTCCACGCCAGGAATCATACCCATCCGACCGATGGAAGTGACTCATGTCCTGACCGCGCTCGAAGGATTCAAGTCCACACGACAGCGTATGCCACCGCTGGAGATCTGGTATCATGAAGTGCCCCAAGTGTGGCAAGAGGATCGGGTTCAACGAGAGAGGGCCCAATTGCCCGAAGTGCGGCGCGTGGCTCCTTTCCAGGCCTCCGAGCGAGCACATGCTCCAGCACATGCATCGGGCCGATGGAAAGGACGACTTCCTGAACGATTTTCCATGGATAGGGGGCAAGCCAGGAAGAAGGGCGATGAAGTTCACCGCCGTGTGGGTCACTCTCCTCGTGGTCCTCGCAGTCTCAATCCTAGTGTCATTCGTAACGATGCATTTCGTCCTCGCGATAGTGCTCATATTCGTGACCGCGCTCGTCGGGGTGCTGCCCCAGCTGTTCCTTGTGGGCTCCAGGATTTGAGCAGTCCTTGCGCATGCTGTCGCCCGACGGCCCTCTTCGGGGCCAAGTTATTAATCCGCCAGGCAGGATTCACGGGCATGCACAAGGTCGTCACAGTCGAGATGGGAAAGGATATCCTCTCCGAGAACAGACACCTGGCGGACCACAACCGTGCCCTGCTGGACGAGCATCACATCAGAGCATTCGATTTCCTCGGCGCCATCGGCTCAGGCAAGACCCTCATAATAGAGAAGCTCGTGGACCATCTCAAGTCCAAAGGGAAGCGGGCGGCCGCGATAGCCGGAGATGTATCTGGCGACGACGACTACCAGAGGTTCGTCTCCCACGGGATACCAGCCGCGAACATCAACACGGGCAAGGAGTGCCACCTGGACGCGCACCTCGTGGACCACGCGCTCGAGGACCTGCCCCTGGAGAAGCTCGACTACCTGTTCATAGAGAACGTCGGCAACCTCGTGTGCCCGGTCGACTTCCCGGTCGGTTCGCACGAGCGCGTCGTGGTCATCAGCGTCACCGAGGGGGACGACATGGTGAGGAAGCACCCTGCGATATTCGCCTTCTCCGATGTCATCGTGATAAACAAGGTCGACCTCGCGGAGGTCATGGGGGTCGACCCGAAGATACTCGAACGGGACGCGAAGAGGATCAACCCTGGCGCCAGGATCATCAAGATGGACACTCGGCGCGGCAATGGGATGGACGAGCTCGTATCGGCGCTCGGGCTGTAGAGGTAACCGATGAAGATCACCGTGTACGGCGTGGTTCAGGGAGTCGGCTTCAGACCCACAGTGTTCAGGGTCGCGAAGGCCATGGGCCTGAAAGGATACGTCCTGAACAACGGCTCCAACGTGGAGATACACCTCGACAGAGACGCGGAGGAGTTCCTCGAGCATCTCAGGCGAGCGCTCCCCGCCCTCGCGAGGATAGACCGGGCGGACATCGAGGACGCGGACGAGGAGCTGGGGGAGTTCTCGATAGCCCAGAGCACGGATGGAAAGAGGGTCTCGCTGATACCGACGGACACCGCGATATGCCATCAGTGCGTGGACGACTTCCGCTCGAAAGGGAACAGGAGGCACTTGTTCCCATTCACCAACTGCACCGAGTGCGGGGCGAGGTTCACCGTCATCGCAGACGTGCCGTTCGACAGGGCGAGGACGAGCATGTCCGACTTCCCCACCTGCCCATCGTGCCACGCGGAATACTCGTCTCCCGAGGACCGGAGGTTCCACGCGCAGACACTGTCGTGCCCCGCGTGCGGTCCTGTGTATACACTATATGATAACGAAGGGACCCCGGTCCTGGGGGAACCGTTCCCCGAGTTCGCCAAAAGGATAGAGGACGGGGCCGTCGGACTCCTCAAAGGATGGGGCGGGATGCACATCGTGTGCACGTTCGCGAACGCCTCGAGGCTCCGTAAGGTCTACCGGAGGGGGGACAAACCTTACGCGGTCATGATACGTGACCTCGCCACGGCACGGAAATACGCGGCCATGGACGAACAGGAGCTGGAGCTCCTGACATCCCCCCAGAGGCCGATCGTGCTGCTGCGCAAGAGGCCCGAGAGACTGGACGACCTCGAGGATGTCTCGCCCGGACTGGGCAACATCGGCGTGATGCTTCCGTACTCGGCGGCGCACCTCCTCCTGTTCGAACACCTTAGGGCCGACGGGGTCATCATGACCTCTGCGAACCCGCCTGGCGAGCCGATGGTCACCGAGAACGAGAAGGCCTTCGACCTCGGCCTCGACGTGTACCTTCTGCACAACAGGCGCATAATCCACAGATGTGATGACAGCGTCGTGAAGGTCAACTCTGGACTCGCCAACTTCACCCGGAGGTCGAGGGGGTTCGTGCCCGTGCCTGTCAAGGCCAACCACAAACGGTCCGTGATCGGCGTCGGAGCGCAGTGGGATGTCACCGGCTCGGTCACGAGGAACGGGGAGATGTTCCTCACACAGTATGTCGGAGAGTCGCAGCAGCATCCGACGCTGCAGTACCTCGACGACGCGATACACCACCTCGCGAGGCTCCTCGGCGTGAATGAGGTGGAGGCCATAGGCCTCGACAAGCACCCGAGGTACTCGACGCGGATAGTCGCGCGAAGGCTCGCGAAGGAGTTCGGCTGCCCCATGGTCGAGACTCAACACTATCACGCGCACGCGGCTGCGCTCAAGATAGACCGTGGCATAGCAGGGCCGCTCGTGTGCCTCACGTGGGACGGCACTGGATACGGGGACGATGGCACATCGTGGGGCGGGGAGAGCATGGTGGCCGACTTCTCTGGATACGAGAGGTTCGGCACTCTCCAGGGAATCCCGCTCCTAGGCGGGGACAGGGCGGTGACGGACCCGAGACGGGTCGTCACAGCCGTGCAGCTGATGACGGACCAGGAGCCGACCATGGTCAGCGGGGATGAGGCGGACCTGTATGCGAAGATGCTCCCGAAGAGCGTCAGGGCATCGAGCATGGGCAGGGTCCTGGATGCGGTGTCGTGCACGCTCGGTATCTGCTGCAAGAGGACCTATGAGGGCGAGCCCGCGATCAAGCTCGAGCGGTGGCTCGAGGCCGGCAGACCCGAAATCCGATTCGACCTGCGATTCGACAGAGAGGGCAAGACGGAGGTGGCGCAGACCGTCCCGATGTTATCCCAACTCATGGAGTTGGGAGCGGACTCGGACAGCGCCAAGGCGGACGCCGCGGCGTCCTTCGTGCGCACGCTCGTATGCGGGGTTACCGAGCGCGCGTGCGACCGCGCGAACGCAGAAGGGCTCGGACAGGTCGGCCTCACGGGCGGCGTATCCTTCAGCGGACCTATCACCCGATGGGTCAAAGAGACCGTGGAGAGAAGGGGGCTGGAATTCGTCGGCCACCGGAACGTCTCCAACGGCGACGGAGGCATATCCACTGGCCAGAACGCGATAGCTGGCGCCGGGCTCGGGTAAACGTTTATCATCGGAACCCACATACCGACTGACCGATGTGCCTAGCCGTTCCAGCCGAGGTCAAATCCATCGACGGTGTCATCGCTACCGTTGATTTCGGGGGCGTCTCCAGGACCGCCAACATATCGCTCGTCGAAGCGAAGGTCGGGGATTTCGTCATAGTGCACGCAGGATACGCCATCGAGATCCTAGACAGGGAAGAGGCCGAGAAGACCCTCGAACTGTTCAGGGAGATGCTCGAGCTAGAGGATACGGGAGCGTAGGCCATGCATGAGTTCTCAGTCATGAGCCAGATGATTGGAGACATCATCGAGGAACTCAAGAAGTGGAACGCGACCAAGGTCGAGGAGGTCGTCCTCGAGCTCGGCGAGTTCACCATGCTGAGCGAGGAGCAGATGAGGTTCGGGTATGATGTCCTCACCAGGGACAACGTCCTCAAAGGCTCGAAGCTCACGATCGTCCCGATCAAAGGCGCCATCGAATGCGCATGCGGTTACAAGGGTGAGATGTCCTCGACAGAGGACATGCCCCACGACTCGGTGCCGATACTCGAATGTCCCAAATGCGGCGGTGTGGCCAAGATAATCGGCGGAAGGGAGTGCATCGTGAAGAACATCAGGGCGGTGGTTCCGGACGATGTATAAGCTCAGGGACAGAGAGACCTCGAGGAAGGTCATGGAGAAGCTCGAGTCGATGAAGCTCGACCTCACGTTCATGCACGTCTGCGGCACCCATCAGGACACCCTGATGAGGTTCGGCCTCGACTCGGAGTTCAAGCGCGTTGGCGTTGACATCCGACAAGGACCAGGGTGTCCCGTGTGCGTGACGCCGCCCAAGGAGGTCGAGGAGGTACTCGCACTCGCTAAGGCCGGCCTGACCATAGCAGCCTTCGGGGACGTGATGAAGGTCCCGGGCGAGAACGGTTCCCTGAACGACGCCAAGGCCGATGGGGCGGACGTCCATATCGTGTTCGGCGTGGACGACGCCGTCGCGCTGGCCAAGCGGACAGGCAAGGAGGTCGTCTTCATGGGCATCGGGTTCGAGACCACCGCCCCTACTACAGCGTCCGCGGTCATGTCGGATCCGCCCCCGAACTTCTCCGTCCTCAGCTGCCACAGGACCGTGCCGCCAGCGCTCGCCGCGATCGCCGGCATGGGCGAGGTCAGGCTCCAAGGCATGATACAGCCAGGGCATGTGAGCGTGATTATAGGCACCGAACCTTACGAGTTCCTGTCCAAACAGTATCACGTCCCCCAGGTCGTTGCCGGCTTCGAGCCGCTCGACCTCATGATGGCGGTCTTCATGCTCGCGCGCCAGGTCCGTGAGGGCAGGGCCGAGGTCGAGAATGAATACTCGAGGGTCGTGCATCGGGAAGGGAACCCAGGCGCGCTCAAGGCGATGACAGACGTGTTCGAGCCATCGGACGTGCTCTGGAGGGGGTTCCCCGTCATACCCGGGAGCGGCCTGGCGATAAGGCGCAGGTTCGAGCAGCACGACGCCAGGCGGAGGTTCGAGGACATCCTCAGGCCCGTGGAGGAGAAGGAGTTCGGCGAGGTCGAGGGGTGCAGGTGCGGGGAGATGCTGAGGGGCATCCTGACGAGCGAGGAGTGCCCCCTGTTCGCCACCGCGTGCACGCCAGCGACGCCGATGGGCCCGTGCATGGTGTCGCGAGAGGGCAGTTGCTACATAGCCCACCGCTATCGGAAGAAGGGCGCCTGAACCGTGGATCCGCCGCGGATGTGGCCAGGCCATCTCAGGGCTGAGTGGGACGATGGTCGTCGGGTGGGCCCTGTCAACCGTCCGCATGCAAAAGGAAAAGTCTTTAGCCGGCCTCCGGTTAATGACGCTAGCCTCTGATTCGTTGCGAACGGGGGTGTCGAGAAACGTCTATTATACGATTTTCGAAATTTTGGACAGATTACTGGAAGAGAAACGGCAGGCACCCTCGGCCCACTTAACGATTATCGCCTATAGGCTTGCGTTTTTCGAAAGATGCGCAACGAAACCTATATTAAGCACGTCTTTATTATCTGCACTCGTCCGACACCTGGGCTGAGTGGAAGCGCCAGTCGGCAGGAAATGGCGTTCTTCCGCGGGGTCGCTCGGGCCGTTGAGCACTTCGACACGACAAGTCGATGAGGAGGGGGAACCATGGGGTCACCCGAACCTCTGAAGAAGGATCCTGTGACAAGCACGCCACCAGCAACCGGAACCGAGACGACCACGCCCAGGATTGGGGTTTTCGTGTGCCACTGCGGCAGCAACATTGCTGGAGTCGTGGACTGCCCGAGGGTGACGGAAGTGGCATCGAAGATGCCCGGCGTCGTCGTGGCGAGGGACAACAAGTACACGTGCTCCGACCTTGGCCAGGATGAGATCGTGAAAGCGATCGTCGAGGCGAAGGTGGACCGCGTGGTCATCGCATCGTGCTCGCCGAGGATGCACGAGCCCACGTTCAGGGCCTGCATCCAGAGAGCTGGCCTGAACCCTTACGTCCTGCACATGGTGAACATCAGGGAGCAGTGCTCGTGGGTCCACAACCAGGAGAAGCAGAGGGCGACTGAGAAGGCCATCGACCTCGTCCGCATGGGCGTGTCGAAGGCTGCGAGGCTCATACCCCTGGAAGCCAGGGAGGTGCCTGTGGAGCCGAAGGCACTGATTGTCGGAGGCGGTGTCGCTGGCATTCAGGCCGCGCTCGACCTGGGGAACATGGGCTTCAAGGTCTACCTTGTCGAATCCAAGCCGAGCATAGGCGGCGTCATGGCGCAGCTGGACAAGACCTTCCCGACGGGGGATTGCGCGATATGCATACTCGCCCCGAAGATGGTCGAGCTGGCCAGGCATCCGAACGTGACACTTCTTTCATACTCCGAGGTCGAGGAGGTCAAGGGGTACATCGGCAACTACGAGGTCAAGGTCAGACGCAAGTCCAGGTATGTCCACGAGGACAAGTGTGTGGGCTGCGGTGTGTGCGCCGAGGTATGCCCCGTCAAGGTCGACAACGAGTTCGACATGGGGTTCGGGAAGAGGAAGGCCATATACGTGCCGTTTCCGCAGGCCGTGCCGCTCAAATACACGATAGACAAGGAGAACTGTCTGCACTTCAAGACCGGCAAGTGCCTCCTGTGCGTCAAGGAGTGCACGAACAAGGCCATCGACCACAAGATGGAGGACGAGGTCCTGGACCTCAAGGTCGGGACGATCATAGTCGCAACTGGCTTCCAGACCTATGTCCCCATGAAGAAGGGCGTGTACAAGTACTGGGAGTACGAGAATGTCATCACCGCGCTCGAACTCGAGCGCCTTCTGAACGCCTCCGGCCCGACCGGCGGACACCTCATCCGACCTTCGGACCAGAAGACGCCGAGGCGTGTCGCGTTCATACAGTGCGTCGGCTCCAGGAACAAGAAGATCGACAGGAACTACTGCTCCAGGGTCTGCTGCATGTATGCCATCAAGAACGCGCAGATCATCAAGGAGCACGAACCTGGCACCGAGATCGCCGTCTACTACAACGACATCCGGGCGTTCGGAAAGGGCTTCGAGGAGCTGTATCACAGGGTCAGGGAGGAGTTCGGGGTCGAATTCATCCGGGGCAGGCCGGCGAAGCTGAGCGAGAACCGGGAGACCAAGAGCATCATGATCAGGGCAGAGGAGACCCTAATGAGCAAGATCACGGAGAGGGAGTTCGACCTCATCGTGCTCTCGGTCGGACTGCTCCCTTCCGAGGGCAGCAAGAGGATTGGCAAGACGCTCGGTCTGTCGCTGAGCTCGGATGGGTTCTTCGCCGAGGCGCACCCGAAGCTGAGGCCCGTTGACACCGCCACCGACGGCGTGTTCCTGGCAGGATGTGCCCAGTCGCCGAAGGACATCCCCGACTCGGTCGCCCAGGCCAAGGCGGCGGCATCTTCCGCTGCCGCGATCATGTTCTCGGGCAAGGTCAAGATCGAGCCCCTCACGGTCGAGGTGGACGAATCGCTGTGCGTCGGCTGCGGCCTCTGTGTCGAACAGTGTCCGTACGGCGCGCCAGAGCTCATCCAGAACGAGGAGGGGAGGACGAGGGCGAGGATCATCGAAGCTCTCTGCCACGGCTGCGGCACGTGCGCCGCATCGTGCCCCCAGAACGCCATAACGGCCAAGCAGTTCACCGACGAACAGATATGCTCCGAACTGACCGCGGCGCTGTCGCAGAACGGCCAAGCGAAGACGGCTGGCAAGAAGGCCGAGGAGGGGGTGTGAGCATGGGAGAGGTTGAGAAGACCTTCATCAGCGGCCTCAAGGAGGAGCTCGTCGAGGAGAAGGTCATAGACGAGTCGCAGCTGGACCCGAACTTCGCCAAGGAGATCAAGAAGTACGGCGGGAAGGATGTCATGACCTGCCTCCAGTGCGGCAACTGCACAGGCGTGTGCCCCATCAGTTTGAAGATAGACTACAAGACCAGGAGCATCATCAAGTACTGCCAGTTCGGGCTGAGGACTTACACTCTGGGGACGAGATGGGTCTGCGCCACGTGCTACCGATGCTACGAGCACTGCCCCGCGGACATCAACCCGGCAGAGGTCATGATCGCGCTCAGGCACATCGCCGTCCGCGAAGGAGTCATACCGCCGTTCATCAAGGTCGCGGCCACGAACCTCGTCAGGTACGGCCAGAGCGTCAAGCCGGACGAGGAGATCAACAAGATCAGGAAGGAGCTGGGGCTCGGGGACATACACACTTTCAGTCCCGACTTCAAGAAGGTGCTCAGGGAGATCAGCGTGCTAATCCACGCGTCCAAGTACGACAAGCTCATCGGCATCGAGGACGAGGTGATGGTATGACATCCTACGCTTACTTCTTCGGATGCGTCATACCCAACAGATACCCGGGAGTCGAGTACGCTGTGAGATGGGTATGCGGCAAGGAGGGGTACGACATGGACGTGAAGGACGTCCCGGACTTCTCGTGCTGCCCCGTGCCGGGGATATTCTATTCGACGGACAAGGAAACGTGGCTCCTGCTGGCCACGAGGAACCTCGTGCTGGCCCAAGACGAGAGGCGCGAGATACTGACGGTGTGCAACGGATGCCTCACATCGCTCATGAAGGCCTCGGAGTACCTCAAGGACCCGAAGAGCATGGGCAAGGTCAACAGGGTCCTGGCGCAGGTCGGCAAGAAGTACACCGGGGTACCCAAGAAGAGCGAGGGGAAGAGGAAGGTGTTCGAGCCCGTCAGCGTCAGGCATTACATCGAGGTCATGGCGAACGACATCGGACTCGAGGCCATCGCTGCGAAGGCGAAGCGCCCTCTGAAGAACATCAAGGTCGCGGTCCACTATGGCTGTCACTATCTGAGACCCACGGAGAGTAGGACCATCGACGACCCGAACAACCCGGTCCTGCTGGACAAGATCGTCGAGGCATGCGGCGCCACGAGCGTCGACTATGAGGACAAGCTCGATTGCTGTGGCGCGGGCGGCGGCGTCCGGTCCCATGTGGTCGACCTCGCGAACTCGCTCACGCAGGACAAGTGCAGGAACATCAGCGACGTAGGGGCCGATTGCATAGTCACGGGGTGCCCGTTCTGCCTGCTCCAATTCGACAACGCTCAGAAGTCGTTCTCGAAGGACGGCATACCAGTCATGCACGTGTCGCAGTTCCAGGCGCTCTCGATGGGCATCGACCCCATCTCCCTGGGCTTCGACACGCACCATGTGTCGGCTCACTCGCTGCTCAGGAAGCTCAGGGGGGCCTGACCATGAGCACGCACGCGAAGAAGGATCAGGGGCCGGAGGAGGAGGCGCTCTACGAGCCGAGGATCGTGGCGTTCTGCTGCAACTGGTGCTCGTACGCGGGGGCTGACCTCGCGGGGACGACCAGGATACAGTACCCTCCGAACGTGAGGATAGTCAGGGTCATGTGCTCCGGCAGGGTGGACCCCGCGTTCGTGCTCAAGGCCTTCGAGCTGGGCGCGGACGGGGTCCTGGTGGCTGGCTGCCATCCGGCGGACTGCCACTACATCAACGGCAACGAGAAGGCCGCGATGCGCGGCGACTTCCTGTCGTCGTTCCTCGAGGACGCTGGCATAGAATCGCAGAGGTTCAGGATCGAATGGATCGCGGGCTCCGAGGGCCAGAAGTTCGCCAAGGTCGTCAAGGATATGGTCTCCGAGCTCCAGAGGCTGGGACCCATCTACGCTGAGGAGGGCTGAGATGACCGGGGAGAGAACAGTGGGGGCCGTGCTCGTCGTCGGGGGCGGCCCCGCAGGGATACAGGCCGCGCTGGACCTGGCGGACTCGGGCTTCAAGGTGTACATACTCGAGTCCGGACTGAGCATCGGCGGCACGATGGCGCAGCTGGACAAGACATTCCCGACCAACGATTGCGCGATGTGCATCGTGTCCCCGAAGCTGGTCGCGACCGGCAGGCACGAGAACATCACCATGCTCACAAACGCGGAGCTCAAGAAGGTCGATGGGAAGTCCGGGGACTTCAAGGTCACGCTGTCGAGGCGCTCGAGATACATAATAGAGGACAAGTGCACGGGCTGCGGCGTGTGCGCGGAGCACTGCCCGATCGAGGGTCTGAACGCCTTCGACAGAGATCTGGCGCCCGCGAAGGCCATATATGTGCCGTTCCCTCAGGCGGTGCCTCTGGTCTACACCATAGACAGGGGCCTGTGCATCGGTTGCGGCGTATGCGAGAAGTTCTGCGAGGCGAAGGCGATAAGCTACTCCGAGCAGCCGGACAGGGAGGAGGTCATCGAGGTCGGCTCGATCATCCTCAGCCCCGGGTACGACGTCTACGACGCGGCCAAGAAGCGGGAGTACGGCCACGGGCTGTTCGCCAACGTGCTCACGAACATAGAGTTCGAGAGGATGCTCAGCGCCTCCGGGCCGACCGAGGGGCATGTGATAAGGCCGTCGGACGGCGATGTGCCCAAGAAGATCGCGTTCATACAGTGCGTCGGCTCGAGGGACGCGCAGACCTCCAACACATACTGCTCATCGTATTGCTGCATGGCGTCGCTCAAGCAGGCGGTCATCGGCAAGGAACACGTCCCTGGCCTCGACACGGCCATATTCTTCATGGACACGCGCGCGTTCGGGAAGGAGTTCGAAGAGTACCTGATGCGCGCGGAGAACGAGTACGGCGTGCGGATGTACAGGAACAACAGGATCTCGAAGGTGCAGCAGGACGAGCTCACCGGGGAACTCATGCTGAGTTACATCGACGGCGCGGACATCACCGAGGAGCGGTTCGACCTGGTCATCCTAGCCGCGGGCGCGAGGCCGCCCGAGGGCACGGGCGCGCTCGCGAAGGCCCTCAGCATCAACATGAACGAGTTCGGGTTCTGCGACACTGACGAGCTCAAGCCGGTCGAGACATCCGTGCCTGGCATATTCGTGTGCGGCACGTTCTCCGGTCCGAAGGACATCCCTGACTCGATCGCACAGGCCAGCGGGGCCGCGGGCAAAGTCGCCGCACTCCTTTCGAAGGAGCGGGGGACGCTCGTGACGAAGAAGGAGTACCCGAAGGAGAAGGAGGTCGCGGGCAAGGAGCCCAGGGTGGGCGTGTTCGTGTGCCACTGTGGCATCAACATAGGCTCCGTCGTGGACGTGCCCGGTGTCGTGGAGTACGCCAAGGGTCTGCCGAACGTCGTGTACGCTGAGCAGAACCTGTACACGTGCTCTCAGGACACCCAGAAGAAGATCAGGGAGATGATCGAGAAGCACGACCTGAACAGGGTCGTGGTCGCGAGCTGCACCCCGAGGACGCACGAGCCGCTCTTCCAGAACACGGTCAAGGAGGCGGGGCTGAACAAGTACCTGTTCGAGATGGCCAACATCAGGGACCAGTGCTCCTGGGTCCACAGGCGAGAGCCAGAGGCGGCCACGGAGAAGGCGAAGGACCTCGTCCGCATGGCGATAGCCAAGGCGGCGAAGCTGGAGCCGCTCCCGCAGCCCAAGATACCCGTGACGCCGGCGGCGCTCATCATCGGCGGCGGCCTGAGCGGCATGTCCGCCGCCCTGGAGATAGCCCGCTCGGGCTTCCAGGTCTATCTCGTCGAGAAGGACAAGCACCTCGGAGGACACCTGAGGCGCATACGCAGGACGCTCATCGGGGTCGACCCGCAGGAGACCTTCAGGAAGCTGGAGAAGGACATCCTGGGAGACGAACGCATCAAAGTGTATCTGGACGACACC
>JAABQR010000001.1 GCA_011391345.1 Methanobacteriota archaeon
GGATGTCCTAGGAGCATCTGGTCAGAAGAACTCCCTATGAGTCCGACGCTCTACCAGGCTGAGCCACCCCGACATGTGCTGCCACCCCTCGGAGCAGGCGCGGCCCCCCGCGGGCTCACTGCGCCCTCTCTTCAGGGGGGATCTCTTCCTCGGCTGGAGCGGCGGCTTCCTTCGGGGCCGGCTCTTCCGGCTTCGGGGGCTCCTCCGCCGGGGCCTCTGGGGCCTGCGGCTCGGGCTCTGGCGCGGGCTCCTCAGGCGCCACGATCGGGGCCTCTCCGGGCTCCGGCGGCCTGCCTGCCCTTATGACCTCGCTCTTGCCGATCTCTATCCTCTTGACCGGGACGATGATCTTGGAAGCGTCCGAGATGGCCTTCGCCATCTCGCCCATGATGATCTTGCGCACGAGGTCGCTTATGGTCGACTCCGAGGCGACCTTCAGGACTGACTCCTTCATGATGTTCCTGATCGCGGTCTCCTGGGACGCCTGTATGCGCTGCTCAGAGACCGCCATGGGCTTGACCCTGACCTCCCAGCCGTCCTTCGTGATGACGTCGACGACCGCGTCGGTCTTGGTCCTCTTCCTCCTCGTGAGCCTCCGGACGTAGTCGTTGGTCAGCGTGTGACCGTCGTAGAGCGTGAACGCGTCGAAGCCCCGGACGTCGGTGACCTTGAACCTGAGCTTGATGTGCATCTTCGAGAAGTCGCCTGTGAGGTCCTGGACCGTCGCCTCGGCTATCCTGCCCATTACGTGGTCAGGCGTGTCCGACGGGGTCTCCCCGAGCTGCATCTTGCTGAACATGTCAGGCGCGTGGATGTTGTACCACTCCTTCGCGCGCCACTTGTCCTTTACCTTCTTAGCCGCAGCCCTTGCTTTCTGAGCCATCTGATACCCCTGGTTGGATGATAAGGTGGCTCGATAACAAGTTGCCGTATTAAAAGGTTGCTGTGGTTTCACGAAAGGGTTTCGGCCGTCCACAGGGCGGTCTCAGCGCTTCCTGAGCTTCGGGTTCAGGACCTCGTCCATCGCGTACCCGACGAACGTGAACCCGAGCACCACGACCACGATGCACAGGCCGGGCATGATTATGTACGGGTACGGGCCAGTGAGCTGCACGCCGAGGGTGTAGGCATCCTCCAGTATCCTACCCCAGGTCTCGACGTCGTTTGGCCCGAGGTTCAGGAAGCTGAGGGTGCTCTCGGAGAGGATGGATATGGCAATGGTCAGGATGGCGTTCGCGAACACAAGGGGCACGACGTTGGGGAAGATGTGCTTCTTTATGGTGTACCACTCCCCGGCCCCCACAGCCTTCGCCCTCTCGACGAACTGCCTCTCCTTCAGGGACAGCACCTGCGACCTCACGATCCTGGCCGTCGTGGACCAGCCCGTGAGGCCGATGACCAGTATGACTGACATCAGGTTCTGCCTGCCCAGGACGGCCGCTATTACAATCATGAGCACTAGCCACGGGATGGACAGGAAGACGTCGTTGACCCTCATGATCACCTCGTCCCTCCAGCCGCCCCAATAGCCTGACGCGAGGCCCACGAGGGTCCCCAGACCCATCGAAATGGCCATGGCCACGAACCCGATGGTCAGAGAGGCGGCGGTCCCATAGGCCACCCTGGTCAGGATGTCCCTGCCCGCCTCGTCCGTGCCGAACAGGTGGTCCCAGGACGATGGCTGGTTCACCTTGCTCGGGTCGTCGGTGATCTCGTGCTTGTCGTATGGCATGAATATCTGCGCGTAGATGGCCACGAACAAGAAGAACAGGATGATGGCCAGCCCGACCTTCCCCATCCACGTGGCCAGGAACAGGTCTATCGTTTTTCCCCAGTTCTTGCCCGACAGAGCCATCTTGTCCGCTAGCAACGGGTTCCAGCCGAAGAGGCCGTGCGCGAGTTTCGGAAGTGACTTTTGGAACTTCATCACATCACCCCCTCACGTAATGGACACCCTCGGGTCCAGTT
>JAABQR010000002.1 GCA_011391345.1 Methanobacteriota archaeon
CAGAACGAGGTCTGATATCAGGTTGGCTATCACGACCGCCACACCGCCGATGAGGAAGACGAATTGCAGCACCGGGTAGTCCTTCTTCCCGATGGCGTCGATTGTGACCCACCCGATTCCCTTGTAGCTGAACACCCACTCGACCTGGAACGCCCCTCCCAGGATGAACGCCATGTCCATGGCGATCGTCGTGACGATTGGCAACCGGGCGTTGGGGGTCGCATGCCTCCTCATGACCTGCTTCTCCGAAAGCCCCTTCGCGTACGCGGTGGTGATGTAATCCTCCGTGAGCACGTCAATGAGTGAGTTCCTCTGAATCAGGATGATGCCCGCTATCCCCCCTATGACGAGCGTGGCAACGGGCAGTATCATGTGCGTGGCCATGTCAATCACCGAATTCACCGTCAGGGGGAATGGTTGTTCCCCCGGGCTGATGTACCCGCCGGTCGGAAGGAGTCCGAGCTCGGACGAGAACAGGACCATCAGCATTATCCCGAACCAGAAGATCGGCATGCCGTAGAAGAACAGGCCGATGCCCGTGATGACGACATCAGGCGTCTTCCCGCGCTTCCTCGCAGCTAGCTTCCCTAACATGATCCCTATAAGGAAAGTGAGAATCGATGATGTGGTCAGAAGCAGCGCGGTCCAAGATAACGCCACTGCGACGACATCTATCACGGGTCGTTTAGAAAGGTACGAATCGCCCCACTCGCCGGTGAACGTGTCGACGAAGTAGACCACGAGCTGCTCCGGGAGCGTGCCGTTGAGCTCCATCCGTTCGACGTTGGCCCAGTACAGCGCCATCGTGTCCTGGTCCGGGTTCCTTGGGAGGAACATCGTCGCCGGATCTCCGGGCATGACCCTGAACAGGAGGAAGTTGACCAGTGCGATCAAGAGGATGGTAACGATGGCGTTGAAGACCCTCCTCGTCAGTATGCGTCTGAACGATGCCAAGCTGAATCCCTCTCGTGTAGTGTGCGTCCTAGCTCATGTAGCTGGACTCGTTGTGGTGTGGTGTTTGGAAAGGGTTTTTCTCGGGTTTGAATCCAGCCTCGTCCCTCGGGCGATGCCTATTCCGGAGGCGCCATGCCTTCCATGCCGCCGGGACTCTCCCCGGCGCCACCGTCGGCCTTGCCCTTGCGCTTCTTTAGGAGCATGGCCACGACGACAACGACCACCAGTATCAGCAGCCCGATCCCGGCATAGAGCACCCAGTTGGTGTCCCCGTTGTTCTCCTCAGGCTCCACCTCGATGGTCACGGCCCTGTCCAGGCTCAGCCAATCCGAGTCTGGGTGGTCGTACTCGTCCTCGGCCCAGGCGACAACGTAGTATGTCTCCGCTGCGTCGTACGTGTGGGTGAACTCCACGGTGACGTTCGCGCCCGCACTCGACGGGGTCGCAATCGTCGTCAGGATCGCGGAGCCGTCTCCGAAGTCCACCTTTATGGTGACCTCGTCGCCCTCGCGGTCAGATACGGTGACGCTGAACGTCAGAGTGCTCCCCACATAGTAGGGGCCGCTTCCGGGCGACACCGTCAGCAGCTTCGTCTCAGGCCTCCTGTTGGCGCTTATGGTCACGGTGGCAGTCGTCGACACGTTGTGTCCTGGCTCGCCGGTGTTGTCGTCCGCGTACGCCGTCAATGTGACGTTCCCGGTGACCGAGTACTCGTGCGTGCCTATGTAATCCGCCTCGGCGTCCCCGGCTGACTCGGTGTCGTCGCCCCACTCGTACCAGACAGAGACCTCGTCTCCGTCAGCGTCGATCACCTGGGTCGGCGTGATCTCGAAGGTCTCGTTGTACA
>JAABQR010000003.1 GCA_011391345.1 Methanobacteriota archaeon
CGCCCCAGGCATGAGGTCAATGCTCATCTCTTCCGGGGCCCCAGGTATGGCCACGAGCCAGACGGCCTGGTCAGCGTTGTCCAGTTCGATTTCGTTGATACGGACCGCGAGGAGCAACCTCTCCAGACCATCGACATAGTTTATCAACCCGAACTGGGTCTCCTCGGCGGACAGGCTCCAATCGTCGTACACGCTAGTGTATTGGTACATCATGCCGTCGGCCGCGGCAAACGACATCGCCATCGGAGATGCGAGGATGAACGCGACGACGGCGATCAGGCTCCGAACCACAAGTATCCCCCGATCGCATATGACGGACGGAACGCTATATGAATATAGCCTCAAGGCAGACGGAGGCGTCGACTTCATGACTAGCAAGCCTCAGGACTCCAATAGGTGCATGCGGCGGCCAGTCAACACGGCCTAGGGGCAGGTACGTCCACCTGCAGGAAACCATCGGGGTCGGTATGTTGCGCAACTACTTCGAGTCGAATGACTATGCCTCTTCGGAGTTGCATCGATGCAACAGTCAAGGAGCGGTCAGATACACATCCTCCGGCTAGACGACGGCGAGGACATCATCGAGTCGATACTGAAGTCAGCGAGGGATTCGAGGTCCACTATGCTGATATGCGCTGGCCTCGGGATGATCACCGACTTCGAGCTCGGATACTTCGAGAAGGGAGAGTACGTCAGCAAGTCGTATCCCGAGCCACACGAACTCCTGTCCATCCAGGGCGTGATATCCGGATATGGCGAGCACAGGGTCCACATCCACGTCTCCGTCGCGGACAGGGAGCACAGGATGTTCGGCGGGCATCTCCTGAGGGGGAAGGTCTGGACGTCCAACGAGATCGGGATTCTGAGGTTGGACGGCGTCCGGTCGACCCGCGAGATGAACCCGGAGAAGAATGTGGCGATACTGAACCTCCAGTGAATCGGCCGACCACGAATGTAGAGTGCGGCTGCCGGGATTCGAACCCGGGCTTGAAGCTTGGGAAGCTTCAGTCCTAACCACTAGACTACAGCCGCTCCGGGCTCACTTGACCGTCTCGAGCTGGCTGATGATGTTCCAGATCAGCGTCCGCCCGTGCAGCGGTATGTTCGGGTCGTTGGCCAGCTCGTCGAGTATCATGATCGCGCTGGCGCTCCTGATGTCGAGCGCCTCCTGCTTCTGGGAGAGGCGCTCCTTGGCCTGGGTCGCGCCGCGCCTGATGTTCCTCGGCACGGAGTTGTCGTCCGCTAGCTGGTCTAGAACCTCCATTATCTGCCTGAGCCTCGCTTCCATGTCCATCTGAGACCACCTTGCCGAAACATCGTTCGAATGACGACCGGGAGAGGGTTACTCCTTCGGCTCCTCTTCCGGCTCCTTAATCTTCCCGCGCTCCTTGAATGTCGTCACGACCATGAAGGTCTTTGTCTCCTTCACACCCTCGATGCTCGCGACGTCGTCGACTATGAACTTCTTGAGGGCCGCGTAGTTCGGGAACCTGGCCTTGGCGATGATGTCCGTGTCCCCAGTTACGAGGAACACATCCTCGACGTAGTTGAATTCGGCTATCTTCTGCGCCACCATGTCCGAGCCCTTGGTGTCTATCTTGAAGTTCACCAGAGCCGCGACCTGGTCCTCGCCGTAGTACGACGATATGATTTCCTCGTACTCCTTCTTGTCCTTCTCTTCCATTCAAGCGCCCCCTATCGGTTCGCCTCGGCCTGTGGTACCCACGCCCGATGCTATCGGGGATGAACTCGGCTCTGGCGAACCCATCTTCGCAATCAGCTGCCCGTCCAACGATCGCGCGTGCGCGCTTCTATAGACGCGCTCCCTCGAACTCTTCCTGGAGATCTATGATGACCTGCTCTAGTATCTCCTCCAAAGAGGCGCTCCGGTACTCCCTAACGCCGCCCAGGTCACTCTGTACTCTAGCCACGTACGATGCGTTGCTCTTCAGAAACTCTACGTTGCACAAGGGCTCTTCCATCCGTGTTCACCCCATCTGGCCCTGGGCACCACCCGAGGCCATGGATTGCACGCTGGCGCGCTATATGTCCTCTATTATTTAGTACTTTCTTAAATGCCTTTTGGTCGCCATACACGAGCCAGCTGTCCCGGTGCCTGGTATGACAAGATTAGTCATGGTCACTTGGCCGCCGGGCCGGCCAATGCCCAATAGCGTCCATTGGCCGCGACTAGGTATTATATATCGTCCCCGTCGTTCCAAATAATCCGATGAACTCGGCTGGCCAGCTCCTGATTATAATCATAGGCTGATTCGTGCCACCATTGCCGAGTTTGTGATAGAACCCTTTTGGAGGCGTCTGTTGCATGAAGAGGTGCTACCGAGAACCCGCCGGGGAGACCCTGCCTCAGATCGAGGAAGAGGTCTTGGCGCTCTGGGGAGAGGAGAACATCCTCTCCAAGGTCAAGGAGCGGATGCGGGGCGGGGAACCTCTTGTCTTCTGCGAAGGTCCTCCGACGGCGAACCGGCCACCGCACATGGGGGACGCGCTCACGCGCGCGGTGAAGGACGCCTTCCTCAGGTACCATATCATGAACGGCCGCATGGTCGTCCCGTACATCGCGGGCTGGGACTGCCACGGGCTTCCGGTCGAGCTCGAGGTGGAGAGGAGCCTCGGTATCGACGGAAAGGCGGCGATAGAGTCCTACGGCGTGGAAAGGTTCAATGCGCTGTGCCGCGAGAGCGTCATGCGTTACAAGGCTGACTGGGAGGAGATGAGCCGCCGGATGGGCTACGGGATCGATTACGAGGACGCCTATCTGACGATGTCGAACGAGTACATCGAGAGCGTCTGGTGGTCCCTCAAGCAACTGCATTCGAACGGCCTCCTGAAGAAGGCCGCTCAGGTCGTCCCCTACTGTCCCAGGTGTGGCACATCCCTCAGCACCCACGAGGTGGCCCTCGGCTTCGAGGAGACCGAGGTCAGGTGGATCATGGTCAGGTTCAGGATCCCATCCATCGACGCATCTGCGCTCGTGTACACCGAATCGCCTTGGACCTTGGTCGCGAACGCCCTCTTGGCGGTGGACGGGTCGAAGCGGTACACGATGTTCGACCTTGCGGGCGAGCAGCTGCTCGTGGCCGAGGAGAAGGCCCAGCTCCTGGACCCGTCGGCCAAGGCAGTGAAGACAATGCAGGGCTCTGAGCTCGTCGGCCTGTCCTACGAACCCATATTCGAGTGTCACGACTTCGGCGGCCACGGCTTCAGGATCGTCGACTCGCAGGAGGTCGCCAAGGAGGAAGGCACAGGCATCATGCACGTGTCCCCCCCGTACGCGTCGGCCGACCACGAGATAGGCGCAGCCGAGGGTCTGTCCCTCTTCGACCCCGTGGATGATACCGGCAGGTTCACCGATGCCGTACCGGAGCTCTCCGGCAGGAGCGTCCACGACGCCTCGTCAGAGGTCGTCCGCATGGTCGAGGCCAGAGGCCTCCTGTTCAGGTGGGGCCTGGTCAAGCGGTCGAGCCCCTTCTGCTGGCGGTGCCACAGCCCGCTGATGTACAAGCTGAGGAACGTCTGGTCCGTGCGCGCCTCGGAGGCGAAGTCTCGGATGGTCCAGCTCAATGCAGGTATCAGGTGGGTGCCTGAGGCCTACAGGGATGGCAGGTTCGGAGATTTCCTCGAGGACGCGAAGGATTGGTCTGTCAGCAGGAGCAGGTACTGGGGCACGCCTCTTCCGGTCTGGACGTGCGACAAGGGGCATCAGGTCTGCGTCGGGAGCGTCCAGGAACTATCGG
>JAABQR010000004.1 GCA_011391345.1 Methanobacteriota archaeon
CCAAGGCCATGAACGCGATTGCGGCTCCGAGCGCCAGAGCGATCTGCCCCAGGCCAATCATCTCAAGGAATGCCACCATTATCACGAAGAGCATCAGTGCGTAGATGACTGTCACAATCAGGCTGCTGATCTTCTTATTGATCGGCATCTTGCTGAAGGCCTTTCTCAAGATCGCCCTTATGACCATGATGATCATCAGGGCGACTATGAGGAATATTACCCCCCCGATAACCATCACGATCGCGCTCGGGATCCCGTCGAGAAGCTCGGTTCTGAGATTCGACCAAATATTCTCTAGGAACTCTACTACACCCATATTAGTCCCCCTCAGTCCTGTACGTGCGTATCTCTTCATAATGTTTGGCCATGCGTGTGCGGGTCTGTCTGGCTCATCTGCAGACCACAGAACCGAAAAGGCTTATGTATGCGCACTCTCATCCGAACGTGCCAGGTGTCTGTCTTGAGCAGGGATTTGTACGTGAGCGACGCCGATGTCGAGATGTCAAAGGACGTCGAGAGCCTCAGGATTGATAGACACATGGTCTCAGACCTCTCCTCGTTCGTCCCAGGCAGGAGACGCAAGATGCTGGACAGGATCGAGGAGCACGGCAGGAAGAATCCTCTCGCCATAGTCCCCGTACTGCTGAAGCATTACAACACCGACAGTGCCAAGGTGCGGGGACTGGTCCGCGCGAGCGTAGGCCGTCTGACCCAGTCGGATGCCGGCGAGCTCGCGCTCGTGGAGTGCGTGTTCAGCAGGGACAGGAACATATCCGACTCGGCTGCGCGGATACTCGAGGAGAGGAACTTCAATAGCGTCAACCTGCTCTCGACCTACCGGGCCACGAGAGACCTCGTGACGCAGGCGCGGAAGGCCGCAGTCTTCTGCCAGGATGTGGAGGAGCTGGTGGTCGATTCGATAGGGGCATACAGGGAGGGCAGGTTTGATCAGGCCATGACGAACATGATGATGGCCAAGGACCTGCTCGAGGATAGACTCGAGTGGCACAGTCACCTGCGCAGTTACATCAAGGATGTCCTGAAACTCACGCCTGCACTCAGCAGGAGCGGTGTGCAGGTCGACCCCATCCAGGATTCCATTCGCAACCTTGCCACCGCGGTGCAGACGAGGGAGTACTCGGATGCGAGGGCGCTCCTTGACCTCAGGCGCCAGGAAACCCGCCTGTGGAAGCAGCTCTGGAGCCTGGAGGAGTTCATCACCAAGCGGATCAAGGTCAAGCCCATCACCGAGCTTCTCGTACTGACGGAGGCCGATAAGATCCTCCTTGAGTCCTTCATTGTCATGGCCTCCAAGGTGGACGACCGAATCCAGGACGGCAAGCCTGTGGACGCCCTCAGGCTGGTGGAGGAGTACATCGCTAGCGACATATCCGCTGGTTACCTTTCAACCGAGGGCAAGCGCCTCGACAGCAAGGACGAGGCGTCGTGGTACGTGATGTGGTCGACTGGTCTCGGCCTGCTGAAGCTGGTCGCGCCGGTGGTCCCCAACGTCGCTGAGGAGTTCTATCAGCAGTATTTCCGCGACAGGGAAGGCTCACCGAGCATACACACTGTCGACTGGCCGGAGCCGTTCTCCAGGCCGGACAAGCCGAAAGCGACCGTTGCCGAACCCAAGCCCGCGGCAAAGAAGAAGGTAGCCTCAAAAGGGTCGAGATAGCCCGGCTTCAGAGCTTCGAGACGGCCAGATGTTCCCCGCTCTTCGATTTGTCCCATGATATGAGCGTGCGCATCCCCTCTACCCCGACCTTGATGCAGTCGAGCATGTTCTGCTCGAAGTCGAGCATGTTCGCGGTCGGATGCCATGGGACGACATCCGATATGGTGCATATGGCCCCGGCCCGGAGTCCCATGAGGGTGCTGAGCGTGAAAATCGTCCCGTTCTCCATCTCGATGTTCTTTGCACCCATCGCCTTGACATCTGCCAGTCGGTCTCTCATGAACGATGGCATGTACCCTGATTGCGACATCGGCGAGACCTTGCCGTTCTGCATCACCTTGTTCTCGCTGTAGAACCCGTCGACTGAGAAGCATACGCCGACATCGAATCTTCCGCCAGACCTGACGGCGCTGTCGACCAATGCCATGGTCACTTCGTGGTGTGCCAGTGCCGGGAACTCAGGCCATGTGTAGCTCCTGCTCGTGCCGTCCGCGCGTATTGCCCCTGAGGCGATGATGAAATCTCCCTTCTCAAGGCCGTCTGCAATCCCGCCACTTGTGCCTATCCTGATGAACGTGTGCGCGCCAAGGTTCGTGAGTTCTTCGACCACGATGGCTGCGGACGGACCCCCGATACCTGTGGACGCCACGGTGACCCTGGTGCCTTCCAACATGCCTTCATAGATAGTGTACTCCCTGGCCTGCCTGACCTTCTTGGAGTTGCGCAATGTCGAGGCTATCCTCGGTACCCTCTCTGGTTCGCCACAGAGGAATACGTATCCCGCTGCTTCTCCGTCCTCAAGTCCAGTGATCAGTTGCTTCGTCATACTGACCGTCAACCCGCGCCATCTGTAACTGAGTAATCAGTACATAAGCTGAATGCTGTGTCAGAGGATGGCGAGCATCACAACGGATAACACCATCCCGAAGTAGGTGCTCATCAAGACGACACCGCCGAGCTGGGATATCTTCATGCCCCGTGTCATGAAGACCAGGACAAGCATTGTCGACAGGTTCAGGACGATTATCAGTGGCAGGATGTTAGATATGTCGAAACTCATCGGTTTGATTATGCCCATGAGTCCAAGCGTGAGCAGAACGGTCACGATGTTCGCACCGATACCCTCGCCGAGTGCGAGGTCTCCGAAGCCTCTTCGGGCAGCGTGGTAAGACGCCGCGATGTCTGGCAGAGTCGTACCCAAGGCCGCAATCGTTATCCCCACAAGCCACGGGTCGAGGCTGAAGTCGTTCGTCATCTTCATGATGCTCCTAACGACGAACTCCGCGCCCATGACCGTCCACAGTATCCCGAACAGGAGCCAATGTGGGCCTGCTCGTATCTCTATCTTCTTTCCGAAGAGGTTTCCCATCAGTTGCAGTTGTATCTTCGCGTCCTCGATGCTCTCTTCGACCTCCTTCTTGTTCGAGGAGCGCTCGACCAGGAGAAGGTTCATCGTGTAGGGAACGAACAGTATCATCAACGCAATCCCCTCTAGGAATGCCAGCTGTCCGTCGAGCAGAAGGACAGATGCCACGATGGTCACTGTCATGAGGAAGACCGCATCCCGCATGATTATCTCGCGCGTGACCTTGAGTGGGACAATGATGGCCGTCAGGCCTATCACGAAAGCGATTGTGACCACACTGGAAGCTAGGCCATTCCCGAGAGCGATTTGTTCGGCCCCCTCCTTGAGGGCGATGATAGATACGAGGACCTCTGGCATCGCAGCGAGGGTCGAAACTATGAGCATCCCTACGACGAACCTGCTTATGCCGAAGTTTTTGGACACGACGAGTGCGTTGTCAGTGATGAACTTGGCCCCTTGATTGAGCACGATGATGCCGATTGCGGCAAGTGCAATGTACGCAAACGAATACGCGTCAGCCATGTCCCATCCCTGGCGTCGACTGTCATGACTGATGCAGTCCACGGATATATGGCTTTTTGATGATAATCGTCACAGCCTTCAATCCAGCACGATCGCGGCGGCTCAATCGCATGATGTCATCCGCCCACCGGAGCTCTATGGATAGGTGTTCACGCATCACGCTGGGCATAGAGTTTAAAC
>JAABQR010000005.1 GCA_011391345.1 Methanobacteriota archaeon
CCCCAGAGAGAGATTGAACGAACCAGGGACATAACGGTAGTCCACCAGCTCGCCATAGAACATGCATCCAGGCGAGTATGTGACGTGCTGGAGGGGTTCGTAGAGGTCGAACTCAGAGTAGGGATGAGGTAGCATGGACTGGACGGAATCCTGAAGCATACCCTCCCAGATCCAGCACGGCTCCCCCGTGTCCTTCGTCGCCCAGGCAGTTATCGCATACGCGACAGCGGTGTCGACGTCCAGGTCCGCTGATTCAGGACCTATCTCCGCCTGGAAGGTCATGTCCTCGAACCACCACTCAGTCGGCATGAACGACTCGTGCAGCCATCTCGTCATCAACGCCTCCATCCCCCAGGTGATAGTGTCGTATGTGAGCACGACCTCGTCGCCCACCTTCTCGGCAACTATGTCGAAGGTCAGAGGACTCAATGAGTACTCATACATCGGGAAGATGTCGAGGCGTTCGTTGGCCTCATACATCATCCAGTCAATGTAGTCAAACACGAAGGATACTTGATTCGCTGCCCACCACGCGTCGAAGTCGTCCAGCTCCTCATTCGTGATGCCCATCACGGCCATCGCGGCGGTGCCGTCGAGCGTCACCGTGCCGTTGAGGGATATGATGAACCCATCGTTCCACTCGAGCGAATACATCGGATAGAACTGCATCTCCTCCTCGGTGAGGTATTGCATGAACCAGTCTATCTTGGCCGTGCCTCCGCGGGCATCGCCGAACAGCGGCAGGAACTCGGGCCTCTCGTTCATGTTCAGCTCGGCCATGTTGCGGCCAGTGATGTTCAGCCGCGCATTCGAGAACGTGTCGAACATGGTCTCGTTGTAGTTGTGTCTACAGATGTACGGATATGTGTCCGTGAGCGGGACATCTATCCCGTAGCAGAGAGATCTCACGCTCCACCATTCACCAAACGGCACGTCGAAGAAATCGTACCACTCATAGGTGACTGACCTGGAGCCGGCCTCCAGAACGATGTCCGATGAGGCGGGTGCGCCAATGGATGAACCGTCATCGCGGACCATCACGACAGCAACCGACATCGTCATGATTACGAAGGCAGCAATCACCGACGAACACATTCGCCACGAGGACCAGACCATGCCATCTCCTCACTCGGGGCGCGCATCGCCCCATCCACCCTTGACAGGATGCGAATCGTTGCCCCCGCTATAAATAACCTGACCAGGCATCACGGAGAGCCGGCGGGCGTATCATCCAGGCCCGATGGAACGCTCCCTCGAAACGCGACCACAATGGGGATAAATACAATGAACGGGATTAGCCAACAGCGAGTGGGTTCGGTTCGGGGCGAGGAGAAGCCATGCCATGGTTGGCACGACAGTCAGGACGGATGCTGGAGGCTTGAGGCTACCGCCGGAGGTGAACGAGGAGGTGACGATCCTCCTCTTCGTCGAGGAGGGGACGGCTTCATCGAAAGAGTTGCAGCAGGTCGCCAACTCGATCTCGGCGCTCAGCCCTAAGATCGTCGTGAAGGTGGAGGACGCTGACAGGGGCAGGAACGAGCGGCTCAAGTCCATGCACATCAAGGACTGGCCGTGCCTCGTACTCATGAAGGACGACTTCGCCAGGATAAGGTACTACGGGGCGCCGGTAGGATACGAGACACAGGCGCTCGTGGACGCGGTGGTCGAACTCTCGAACTCGTCGCCCCATCTATCCCCGAAGGCGAAAGAGTCTCTGTCGAAGGTCCGGCGCAAGGCGAACATCAAGGTGTTCGTGCTCACGACATGCCCGTTCTGCCCCATGGTCGCACGCCACGCATACAGAGCGGCCATAGGATCTCCCAACGTATCGATCGACATCATCGACTCCTCCGCGTTCCCCAAGCTGGCTGCCCGACATTCCGTCATGGGCGTCCCGAAGATGATCCTGAACGACTCCATGGACATCACTGGCGCGGTGGACGAGGTGGCCTTCTTCGAGAAGTTGCACGAAGCGGACATCGCCACGCTGGGCAGCATGTTCGGATGACGCTGGTTCGAGGCTCGGCCCCGATGGCGGCCGACAGATGCCTGCACAACATTCATGAACGGGCAGGGGATTGCAGTAGCTGGTTTCGACCGGCAGGGGAAGAAAGGCGCGAGATGTTCCATGCCGGGCATGTTCATCGGGAAGACGTGACAAGATGAGCGACGGAGAGGGAGTGTCCCCACAGTTCGCGGAGGACATACTGGGGAGGATGAAGGGAGAGATAGGCGAGGTCGTCATAGGGTACGAGGAGCAGGTCGAGGACTTCCTCACATGCCTGGTGACCGAGGGGCACCTGCTCATGCAGGGAGTGCCCGGAGTGGCCAAGACGACCCTGGCGAAGACCTTCACGCAGGTGTCTGGGATATCGTACAGGAGGATACAGTTCACGCAGGACCTGCTGCCAGCGGATATCACCGGCCATTACTTCTACAACCAGAAGACGATGGAGTTCGAGCTGAGGAAGGGACCCCTGTTCGCGAGCATCGTCCTGGCCGATGAGATAAACAGGGCGCCGCCGAAGACCCAGTCGGCCCTCCTCGAATCCATGCAGGAGAGGAAGGTCACGATCGAGGGCACGACATTCGACCTGCCCAATCCGTTCATGGTGGTCGCGACCCTGAACCCCATAGAGACCGAAGGTGTCTATCCGCTCCCAGAGGCACAGGTGGACAGGTTCATGATCAAGAGCAAGATGGACTACCTCGACTCTGAAGCGGAGCTGGGGCTACTCAAGCTGAAAGGCATCGTCGCCGAGGAGCCGAAGAACGTGCTCACCAGCAAGGACATCGGGCTCATGCAGGAGGCGGTCATGGATGTGCACACGCACGAGTCCGTCCTCGGATATGTCAGGGACATCATGCGCGCGTCCAGGACGCTGGAGGAGCTGGAGCTCGGCCTCAGCCCCAGGGGCGGCATACACCTGATGCTGGCATCGAAGGCGCACGCGTTCCTATCTGGCAGGGACTACATCATCCCAGACGATGTCAAGACCATGGCCCACAAGGTCGTCGACCACAGACTCATACTCTCACCCGAGGCGGAGCTGGATGGCCAGACCCAGGCCAGCGTGACCGACACGCTGATCTCCCAGATAGCCGTGCCGAAAGGGGATTTCAAGGAAGAGAGATGATGACGGCGCAAGAGTGAGTGCCTTGCAGATATCTCCGCTCGGACTGCTACTTCTGACAGCGTGCGTCACATTCGCCCTAGCAGGTTTCCTGTTCGTGGCGGTCGCATGGGTGATCGTGTGCGCGGCCATCATCACGATGCTGGTCTACGCCCACGAGCGGTTCGCGTGGGAGCTGTCGAGGTCCAGGCTCTTGGTCGATCACGAGATACTCGACAAGATGGCTTTCGCCCAGGAGCCCGTGGCGGTGAAGTTCCGTATCACCAACCTCGACGATGTCCCCCTCCACGCCACCCTGGAGGACCTGCTGCCGGAGGACAGTCTCCTGGGAGCGGGGAACAACAGGACCGACGCCGACATACCAGCGAAGTCCGTCTCCTCGTTCACATACTCATTCATACCCACCAGGCGCGGCGTTCACGCCGTCGGGAACCTCCTGGTGCACAGGACCGACGCATTCGGGCTCTACACGCACACCCAGTCCTTCGAGGATGGGCGTTCATTGGACGTGCACACGCACAAGGAAAGCT
This sequence comes from Methanobacteriota archaeon, assembly GCA_011391345.1. Classification (GTDB taxonomy): domain Archaea; phylum Thermoplasmatota; class Thermoplasmata; order UBA10834; family UBA10834; genus UBA9653. The sequence goes on from JAABQR010000005.1 coordinate 3,665, forward strand.
TCGACGTGGCCAGGAAGATCGCCGGCAGGGAGCACTTCGAGTACGCCGGGATGTCGAGGACGCC
>JAABQR010000006.1 GCA_011391345.1 Methanobacteriota archaeon
CAAGCGTGTACTTAGACTTAAGGGAGGCCACCGCGCACGCGCGATACCCTGCCCCGTCTGCAACTTGTCGCGACGGGAGAACTTGCGTCGTGGCAGGGCTTCGAGACTTACGGGATGCTCGCAGTCAATCTCATCGAGCTTGTCGACGACGGGAAGCCCGTCTGATTGCCACGGATGACTGGTCGGGGATACCTCGCTGGTCTCAAACCCCTTCACGCAGTCTTTCTGCCGAACGCCAAATAGCCCGTGTGCCCGAGCGAATCGAAGCTGGGCCGAACGCCGCCTTCGTGCACAACCATTTCCCTCTGGATGGTCTCGAACGAGTAGACCTCACTGAGTCCTGAGTCCTTCATCGCGTTGACGAGTCGCTCAAGCTGGTTCGCGTTCGGCAAGTAACAGCATATGTGGCCGCCGATCCTGAGCGACTTCAACACGTTCGGGAGCGCGTCCCACGGATTGGGCATGTCGAGCACGACCGCGTCCAAGTCCCTCGGCAGCTCCTCCACGCACACATCGCCGACCTTGAGTTCCCAGCACCCTTGCAGTCCAGACATGTTGACGTTCCGTCGGGCGACGTCCGCGTGGTCCGTCCTGAGCTCGTATGAAGACACCTTTCCGCCGGGCGCGACAGTCTTAAGAAGCACCAGTGCAAGGGCTCCAGACCCCACGCCAGCCTCGACAACCTTGCTCCCACAGGCTATGTCCAGATGCAGAGGTATCATGAAGCTGTCCTTCGGGATGATGATCTGCGCCTTCCTCTCGATCATCGAGAGCAGGTCCCTGAGGCTCGGCTGCAGGATGACGAACCTGCGTCCGCCGACATCGAGCTTTTCCCCGAACGAGGAGTCACACATCGTGTCGCCGTCCAGGACGCCGAGCTTCCTTACCTCGACCATCCCTCTTTTCGCGACGGCGAGGTACTTGCGTCCTTCCTCGTCAATCAACATCAGCCTGGTTCCTTCGGGAATCATGCAACCCGTGTTACGACCGTTGATTGTATAACTATCTTTTGAAGGGGCGGCTCAGCCCGTGGGGCATTCATGCTAGTATTATATGTGTCATAATATATATAATCGTGATTTTATTCTGCCCAGCAGAACGAAGTGTCCTTCCGAGCATATCGGTGAGGCCGCCTGGCTCGCCCCTGTTCCCCGAATGTTCTGCAATCTGGCTCGGTTAGAACCCCGGCAACTACTAAATACGGCACCCGCATTCATATCCCGAGCCTCTCTGAGGGGAGTAGGACGCATGGAGGGACGTCCGTCGATGACATCATGCAGCGACGGATGCCTGTGTCAGCCGACCTTCGCCGAGTGCTCTCAGTCTTAGGAGGAATGAACCGATGAGCAAAGGCCTGAAGGCAGACCTTGAGAAGTGCACTGGCTGTCAGATGTGTATGCTGGTGTGTTCGGCATCTCACGTGGGCAAATTCAATCCGAGCGAGTCTCGGATCAACGTGGAGGACGTCTTCCCCGAGCCGGGCGAGTTCAAGTTCAACTACTGCATCCACTGCGACGAGCACCCCTGCGTCGAGGCGTGCCCCGTGGAAGCCATCAAGCTGAACGAGAAACTCGGGATATACTACGTCGACAAGGAGTTGTGCACGGCCTGCGGCGCGTGCGTCGATGTTTGCCCGTACAACGGCTGCTGGATCGATCCGACTGGGTCCTACTCCATCAAGTGCGACCTGTGCGGCGGAGACCCGCAGTGCGTCGATGTCTGCCCGAAGGGCGTGCTGAAGAGGGGTGACTGAGATGTCCGCGGACGGATACACCGGCAAGGTCCTGAGGGTCGACCTCAGCAATGAGAAGATCTCCACGGAGGCGCTCAACAAGGAGTGGGCGAAGCAGTTCGTCGGCGGGAAGGGCCTCGGGGCCAGATACCTGTTCGAAGAGCTGAAGCCAGGCACGGATCCCATGTCCCCTGACAACATCCTATCCATATGGACAGGACCCCTGGTCGGCACCCTGGTCCCGCTCACCAGCAGGTATGTCATCGTCACGAAATCGCCCCTGACGGGGACCTTCCTGGACAGCTACGCTGGAGGGTTCTTCGGCCCCGAGATGAAGTATGCCGGGTACGACGGTGTCATCATCAAGGGCAAAGCGAAGAAGCCAGTGTATCTATGGCTCAACGATGGCAAGGTCGAGATCAGGGACGCGAAGAACATCTGGGGCAAGGACACCTACAAGACCGAGGAGCTCATCCGCAAGGAGACGGGTGAGGAGATGGCCAGGGTCGCGTCCATCGGCCAGGCGGGCGAGAACCTCAGCCTCATATCGAGCGTCACGAACGATCTGACGAGGAACGCTGGCAGGGGAGGGACCGGTGCCGCCTTCGGAGCCAAGAACCTCAAGGCCGTGGCCGCCAGGGGCACGCTCGGAGTGGAGGTGCCGGACATGGCTTCCCTGCTGAAGATGACCAAGGAGATGATCAAGACCGATGTCGTGGGGAACCCGGATCACGCGGGGATGATCACTGACGGCACCCCGATCCTGGTCGAAATGAGCAACGACGCTGGCATCCTGCCCACGAGGAACTGGCACGACGGCACGTTCGAAGGGCACGACGGAATCAACTCGGAATCCATCAAGACCCGGGTGCTCGTGCGAAAGAAGGCATGCTTCGACTGCGCCATCGCGTGCGGCAGCTGGTCCAAGGTCAAGGCCGGGGCGTTCAGCGGCGCGGCCACCGAGGGGCCAGAGTACGAGACGCTTGGCCTGTGCGGTTCCAATTGCGGCATCAAGAATGTCGAGGCTGTGATCAAGTTTGTCGAGGACTGCGACAGGGTCGGCCTGGATTCCATCTCCGCGGGCAACGCGGTGGGCCTCGCGATGGACCTGTACGAGAAGGGCGTCCTGTCGAAGAAGGACGTCAACGGCCTGGACCTCAGGTTCGGGAACGAGGACGCATATGCGAAGATGCCAGGCATCATGGCGAGCAGGGAGGGCATAGGGGACTTGCTGGCCGACGGCGCTTTGCGCGCCGGCACGAGGATCGGCGGTGGCGCTGAGAAGCTCGTGATGCATGTGAAGGGCCTCGAGTATCCGGCATACGACCCGCGGGGCACCATCGGGATGGCTCTCGCCTACGCGACCTCGGACAGGGGCGCGTGTCACCTCAGGGCGTGGCCTGTGGCGGCTGACGCATACGGTTCCGCGGACCCGTGGAGCACCGAGGGCAAGGCCGCGACATGCGTCGAGGACCAGACGAGGACGAGCATCAAGTGGAGCTTCATATTCTGCGACTTCTACGGCGTGAACTTCCCCAACATGGCGAAGTATTACTCCGCCGTGACGGGCCAGCCATCGTCCGAGGAGGTCCTCAGGAAGACTGGCCGCAGGATATGGAACCTTACGCGCTCGTTCAATGTGAGGGAGGGCTTCGCGAGGAAGGATGACACTCTGCCGGAGCGCATGGAGAAGGAGCCGCTCCCGAGCGGCAAGACCGCGGGGAAGTCAGTGTCCAAGGCCTCGTTCGAGAAGATGCTCTCCGAGTACTATGGTCTCTGGGGCTGGGACGACCAAGGCAGGCCGACCAAGGCCACGCTGCAGGATGCCGGGCTCGGGGATATCGTGGCGAAGTTGTCTCACCTGAAGTGATGCGCCACAAGTGGCGTTTGATGTACAGGCTCCTTTGAAACGCGTGCGCCACGACGGCTCTGCGACGATACTCGACCATCCCGGCTACTTCTCTGTCAATATATGTCATCCTGGAT
>JAABQR010000007.1 GCA_011391345.1 Methanobacteriota archaeon
TCCAGGCCGTTCTTGTCAAAGACTGCCCCACTGCTGTCGACTATCCCGACGATCTTCGGTTTCAGACCATGGGCCTTGGCGAGCTTCGTCCCTTCGGACATGACGACCTCAGCGAAGCTCCGTCCGACAACGCCGAAGCCCAGGAGTATAATCCTCATCTCACAGGCCCTCCATGACCTTCCGGAGCGCTTCGACGGATGCGTCAATCATCACGGGTCTCTCGGACTGTCCCACGGCCACGTCTGGGTCTTTGAGACCGTGTCCTGTGGATACGCACACGATCTTGGACGACCGGTCCACGGCCCCGGACGTGACATCCTTGACGAGTCCAGCGAATGCCGCTGCGCCAGCTGGTTCGGCGAATATGCCCTCCATCTTGGCCATGAGCTTCTGGGCCCTGAGTATCTCCTCGTCCGTGACGGTGAAGCATGAGCCCTCGGAGTCCCTGATGGCCCTGACGGTCTTCTTCCAGTTGGCGGGGTTCCCTATCCTGATGGCCGTGGCGACAGTATCGGGTTTAGAGACTGGCACGAGAGTGTCCGAGCCACGGGAGAACATAGTAGCGACAGGAGCCGAACCCGCTGCCTGCACACCCATGATCCTGGGGCGCGAGTCGACGACGCCCAGCCCCTCGTACTCCTTGAAGCCCTTCCAGTACGCCGCGGAGTTCCCGCCGTTTCCAACAGGTATGTAGAGCGAGTCGGGGGCCGAGCCCCCGAGCTGGTCGCACACCTCGTAAGCGGCGGTCTTCTGCCCCTCGATCCTGAATGGGTTGACCGAGTTCAGTACATACATGCCCAGCGAATCCGATGCCTTCATCACCATGTCCAGGGCTTGGTCGAAGTTGCCTTTGACGGACACGACCTTCGCTCCGTGCATCATGGCCTGGGCAAGTTTCCCCAGCGCGACCTTACCTTCAGGGATGAGGACCACGCACTTCAGTCCGGCTAGGCCGGCGTACGCTGCGAGGGATGCCGACGTGTTGCCTGTGGATGCGCAAGTGACGATGCCCATGCCGAGGTCCTTCGCCTTCGTGATCCCGGCGGTCATGCCCCTGTCCTTGAACGAGCCCGTCGGGTTCATGCCATCGAACTTGATCCACAGGTTCTTCAGGCCAAGGTGCTCCGCCAGGTTTCGGCACGCAATGAGTGGGGTGCCCCCCTCGTTCCTCGAGTATATTGTCGTTTCAGGGCCGAATGGCAGCAACTCTCGGTACTTCCACACCGAGAGCGGACGGGCTCTCCATTCGTTTCCCGAGAGCCTGCGCTGGACCGATGGGATGTCCACCGCGATCTCCAGCAGATTGCCGCACGAAGAGCATGCATAGATGGGCTTGGTCATCTCGTGGACCTTGCCGCACTCGATGCATCTCATGTCGAAAGGAGCCAATTCAACCTCCCCACTCTGGGTGCGCCTGCTATGTGTAGAGAAAATATAAGCCCTTCGCACAGCTGGATGATGTATGCACGGCATCCATCTCACTTGCTGGCACCCGTTGACTGCACACATGTGTCCATACGCCGCGGCCACACCCGACCTCAATGGGTTTATTATCCATGCGTCTGATGCCCTGCCAGGACCTCGATATGAGATACGCTAGAGCGGTGGTTTCGTCGCCCGCTACGATAGCCAACTTCGGGCCCGGCTTCGATTCGTTCGGTCTGTGCCTGGATTCGCCCAGGGACCAGGTCACTGTGAGGAAGGCGAAGTCAGGATTTTTCGAGGTCAAGGTCAAGGGGAAGAACACGGTCCCGACGGATCCTATGGAGAACACCGCCTCCTATGCCGCGATCAAGCTGGCCGAATCGTGTGGGTGCAATGACCTAGGGTTCTCGATGACGATTGCGAAGGGCATGAAACCAGGCAGTGGCATAGGCAGCAGCGCCGCATCCTCAGTGGGTGGCGCGCTCGCCATGGCGGCCATGCTGGACGTCAAGGACAAGGGTCTGATTCTCGAAGCGGCTGCCATGGGTGAGGAGCTGATATCAGGCGCGAGGCACTTCGACAACGTGGCCGCGGCGCTGTTCGGCGGGTTCACGGTCGTGTCCGATGTGCGCAAGCGAACCATACTCCAGATCAGACCGCCGAGGTTCCAGATCGTCGTGGTCATACCCGATGTGACCATCGAGACGCGCAGGGCCAGAGCCGTGCTGCCGAAGAAGGTCGACATGGGCGACGCTGTGTGCAACCTCTCCCTGGCGTCAGGCATGGTCCATGCGATGATGAAGAGGAACGTCCGCGCGATAGCCTCACATCTGGGTGATTCACTGTCGGTGCCCTACAGGAAGTCCCTCGTGCCGGGTTACGACGCTGTCCGGGATAGCGCGATGGCAGCGGGCGCCCTCGGCGTGTCGATAGGCGGGTCCGGCCCTGCAGTGTTCGCGATTGCACAGGGCAGTGCTTCGAAGATAAGGCTGGCAATGGCGAAGGCGTTCAAGGAATCCGCTGGCCTGGCCTCCGAATCGTTCGTGACGGTCCCTGGCACTGGGGCCAAGGTGGAGTCCCTGTCCTGATCACCGTTAGAACGCGATTCTCTCGCCCGGGACCCTGGGGAACAGCGCGACGTCCCTGACGTGTGTCTGGCCTGTGAGGAACCGCACCATCCTCTCGATGCCAAGGCCACCGCCGACGGTCTGAGGTATCAGGCCAGTGCTCGCGACCTCGAGGTACCTCTTGTAGGAGCCCACGTCGGTCTTCCTCTCAGCCATCCTGCGGAGTATCTCCCGGTGCTCCCACTCCCGTTCGCCTCCAGACAGGGCCTCGCCGTATCCCTCGGGCCAGAAGACGTCGTAGTTGTGATAGTAACCACTGCGCTCCTTGTCCTCCCTGTCGTAGAACTCGCGCTTGAAGTTCAGCATCCAGAAGGGGTCCTTCTCCCGCTCAGAGACGATCCTCTCGAAATCATCCCCGTACTGGGTCTTGAGGTCCTCGGACTCGTACACTTTGAGCGGTAGCTCGGGCATGCGCAACCTCCTGCCGAGGGCCTTGAGGTCGTCCGCGCACTCGCTCTTGACGAAGGAGAACACGCTGGCGATCATGCCGTCCACGAACGCCATGAAGTCAGTCTTGTCGGCGTCCTTGAGCTCTATGTCCACCTGCGTGAACTCGAACAGGTGCCTTCCTGTCTCCCCAAGGCTCCCCTGCTCCAGGCGCACGTTCGGGGACATGATGTATATCTTGTCGAACCCCTCGTTCAGCAGCGCGAGCTGCTTGTGGAGTATCATGCTCTTGGTGAGGTGCAACTTCTGGCCGTAGTACTCGATGGATGCGTCGAAGTGCGGGTGGTTGAGCGGGTCCGTCTCCGGAGAGAGTATCACGGGCATGGACTGGACGACCCCGTTCTCGTACATGTAGTCGTGGACGGCCTTGAGCGCGGCGCTCTGGACCCTGAGTATGTGGGCCATCTTCGTCATTTTCAGGTGTAGGACGGTTTCCTGCATGTGCATCATCGACGAATAGACGACAATGCACCCGTCTATTTGGCTATATCTTTTAAATTTACGGATATTATCCGAAAAATGGCAACTATAATATACGATATCCGTCATATTGCCGGAACATGTTGGATGAGAAGGACTCCTCGATACTCGGGCAGCTCATCGAGGACTCTCGCAGGACCACGAAGGCCATCGCGAAGGACCTGGACATCCCCAGAGCGACGGTCCACGACAGGATAGTGAAGATGGAGCAGAAGGGCG
>JAABQR010000008.1 GCA_011391345.1 Methanobacteriota archaeon
ATCTGGATGATCGTGACATCGCCTATGCCTGTGTCCATGGTGACGACGATGCGCTCGTTGTTAGGGGACCTCTTGCTGAACGCCGGGAGGTGCTTGCCCGGATGTCTCACCATGTTCGAGACCAAACCGTCCAGAGGAGCCCTGGTGACATGGACGTTGCGTATTGCCAGGTAGATCGATACGAGGCCCCTCTCGTGGTCCACCTCCCTGACGGTGCCGTCAGCGGGGGCGACGATGCCGCTCCCTGCGGGCCTCCGGGGGTCCCTGAACACGAATATCAGGAACGCTGTGAAGACTGCGAAGCCTACGCACGCGAGAATGCTCACGGGGAACAGGACCGCAGCCGCTGCGGCGCTCGCGAACACGAACAATCGTCCGCCTCTGGCGATCAATCAGGACACCTCTGTTCCCAGAGCGAAGTCAAGAGCGAACCTCTATTTAAGAAGCATCTTGGCGTCCACCACGATGACGCCCCTGCTCTTTATGAATACGGGGTTGAGGTCCATCTGGTCCAGCTTGTCCATGTGCTTCTCGCCGAACGCGGACACGGCCAACAGCAGGTTGATGATCCCTTCCCTGTCGACCTTGATCTTTCTGAAGCCTTCGAGGATCGGTGCGGCCTTGATCTCCCGCAGCATCTCCTCGGCGTCCTCGCGCTTGATGGGCACGACCCTGAAGGTCACGTCCTTGTACACCTCGGTGTAGATGCCTCCCAGGCCGAACATGATCGTGAGCCCGAAGGTGGCGTCGTTGATGAGGCCTACGATGACCTCGACCTTCCTGTCCTGCATCGATTCGACGAGTATGTTCTCGTTCGGGAACCTGTCCCTCATCTTCGAGAACTCCTGCTCGAACTGGTCCTTGGCGACGTCCAGAGCGACGCCGCCGACATCCGTCTTGTGGAGTATGTCGGGTGAGCAGACCTTGAGCACGACGGGGAACTTCAGTTTCTTCTGGTCGATGGCGGAGAACGCCTTGCCGACCTGGAAGTCCGTTGTTGGGATGCCTGCCTCTCGGAGCGCCTCCTTGACCTCGTTCTCCGCGAGCGACTTCCTGCCCTCCTTGAACACAGAATCGATGACCGACACGCTAACCCTGCTCCTGATGAACGGAATGCGCCTTAATCCTTGCCATGGCTTTGGATGGCTGCCTGGCCGAGGCGCTTGCCTAGTGCCAAGGCGGCCTTGTTGAGGTCGTGCGTAACCTTCGGCACCGACTCCAGCATGGCCCTCTCGAGCGCCTCGTAGGACACGATGTCGGATATCTCCCTGAACGCGCCGAGCATGACCACGTTGCTCACGACCCTGGTGCCTATGCCCTCGGCCTCCTTCGTCGCCTTGATCAGGTACACGTGCCCCGAGGGCTTGACCCTGACGAGGTCGGGGTCGAGTATGACGTTCGTCCCTGGCTTGACATCGTGTATGTACTTCTCGTAGGCCTGTTGGGACATCACGACGAGATAGTCCGGGATCTCGACGAACGGGTAGTGCATCTCGCCCGTGGATATCTTGACATCGCACTTGGAGTGGCCGCCCCTCGCCGATGGACCATATGACTGGGTTTGGATGGCAGACTTGCGTATGACCTTGCCCTCGCTCGTCATCGGCCGGTCGTGGAGTGCGGCGGCCCTTGCGAGCACTACGCCCATGAGTATCACCCCTTGGCCGCCGAAGCCGGTGAACCTAATGCCTGTCTCCATGTCCCTTCACTCCCACGTTCTCCTGGTAGCATTCCCTGTCCCTGTTCACGAACTCGCCTATGGTGATCTGGCCCGCGAGGTTGAGGTCGACATGGTCCACGGCTGCGCCCCTTGCCTTGTCCCTCCTGACCGTGCTCTCCTTGAACCAGTCCAGCATGGCGGTCGGGTCGGCCATCTTGTTCCTGCGGCCGAAGTTGGTCGGGCACTGAGACACGACCTCTATGAAATTGAAGCCCTTCTTCTCCAGACCAATCTTGATCGACTTCGTCAGCTCATGCACCTGTCTAGTGGTCCATCTGGCGACATAGTTCGCCCCTGCGGCCACTGCGATCTCGGCCAGGTCGAAGGGGTACTCCTTGTTGCCGCCAGGAGTCGTCGTCGAGAGGAAGTCATGAGGGGTCGTGATGGATGCTTGGCCTCCGGTCATGCCGTAGATGTTGTTGTTGATGCAGATGACGTCCATGTCCACGTTCCGCCTGCACCCGTTTATGAAATGGTTGCCACCGATGGCTCCGAGGTCCCCGTCGCCCGTGAACACCACGACGTCCAGCTCAGGCCTCGCGAGCTTCAGGCCACTCGCGAACGCGATCGCCCTGCCATGGGTCGTGTGCAGCGCGTCGGCGTTGATGTACAGTGGTATCCTGGAGGAGCATCCGATGCCGCTCACGAACACGGTGGTGTCCAAGTCCCAGCCGAGGTCGTTGAACGCCCTGAAGAAGCAGTTCATGACAGTGCCGTTCCCGCACCCTGGGCAGAACACATGCGGCCACCGGTCCTTCCTGTAGAAATCGAACAGCTCCATCAGATCGCCCCCATCTCCCTGAGCTTGTGCCTGACCTCTCCGGGGGTCGGCGGGTCCCCGCCTATCTTGGTTAGCAGCTCGACCTTCTTGCAGCCGGCCTCGAGCGCGACCCTCTTGATGTCCCAGAACATCTGGCCCAGGTTCATCTCGCACACAAGGATATGGTCCGCCTTCCTCGCGACCTCCCTGATGGGCTCCTCGGGCAGCGGCCAGACGGTCTTGAGCCTCAGGAGGCCGATCCTGTCATCGGCCGCGGCCACTTCGCGCGCGCCGAACGACGCCGAGCCATATGATATGATCATGTGCTTCGAGTCGGGGCCCAGGAGGTCCCACTTGTTTATGTCCTTCCTGTTTCTGATGATCTTATCGTTGAGCCTCCGGACCAGTTCAGAGTGTACCTGCGGGTCCTCGGGCTCGATCCTGGCATCGGGCCTGTGAGTCATACCTGAGACCGCCGCTTTGTGCCCCTTGCCGAATGTCGGGAAAGGCGGGACGATGTCGTCCGGGACGTCGTAGGCCTCGTCCATCCTGCGGGTACCCATCTCCTTCCTGTTGACGACCTTGATGTTGCTCTGGACTGTGAGGAGGCCTCGCATATGGCCTATCTCGGCATCAGAGAGCAGGAACGTCGGGACCCTGTACTTCTCGGAGTAGTTGAACGCCTTGACAGTCAGGTCGAACATCTCCTGCACGCTGGCGGGAGCGAACGCAATTACCTGGTAGTCGCCGTGGGACCCCCACTTCGTGGCCATCATGTCGCCCTGGGAAGCTCTCGTGGGTTGTCCAGTGGACGGTCCGCCCCTCATGACGTTCACGATGACCATGGGCGTCTCCGTCATCGCCGCGTACCCTATGGTCTCCTGCATGAGCGAGAACCCGGGTCCGGATGTGGCGGTCATCGACTTCGCGCCGCCCCATGAAGCGCCAACGACGGCGGATATACATGCGATCTCGTCTTCCATCTGGAGGAAGGATCCGCCGACCCCAGGGAGCCTTCTGGCAAGGCCCTCGGCTATCTCAGTCGAGGGCGTGATCGGGTACCCCGCGAAGAACTTCAGGCCTGCCGTGATCGAGGCCTCCATGCACGCCTCGTTCCCCTGGACGAAGTACTCACCTGGGGCGAGCGTCACTTCTTAGCCTCCTCTTCCTCTGGCTTCCACGATATGGCCTGATCGGG
>JAABQR010000009.1 GCA_011391345.1 Methanobacteriota archaeon
TGCCCTGAGCCCCGACAAGGTCGAATATCTGCTTCTCGATCTTGGAGAACTCCTTCTCCTCCATGACCGCAGCCGCGAGGACGTCGCTGATCTCGTACACGGGCCATGAGGCGTTTATGTGGAACGACGTGTAATACGTGTGGTAGGCCTTCTCAGGCTGCTGCGTCTCGGAGGTCTGCCACCTCGTCTCGACGAGCTTCATCTTCTCGAAGAACAGAAGGGCGTCCTTGCCGGCCGGCCCGAACTGCTTCTCAATGTCCTTCACCGTGTGCCATTCGAGGGTGACTAGTTTCAGTACCTCCCTCTTGACCTTGGTGTCCACCGCCCGGAACATGGGAACGAGTTCAGCCGGTTCGGTGATGACCTTGATCCTAGTCATGGACGGCCCCTATCTGAATCTGGGATATAAAAGGCTAATTGGAGTCGAAACGTAGGTTCGCCGGGATATCTGGCATGACCGCAAAACAGTGGCAAGGCACACATCTGTCGCGCGGAGGAAAGGCCTTTGAGAGGGGTGAGGTTTAAGTACGATGACCCGCTTCGGACGGACCTAGAGCGTGCTCAAAATGATGGCGAAGGACCTAAAGGACAAGTCGAAGGTCGACGAGCTCACAGTCACCATCGTCGAGAAGGGCGAGCCCAGGGAATGGAAGTCCAACTGGAGCGGCGTGGGCGGACGTGTCTGCGACGCGACAGGCGAGGACGAGAGCGGGGAAACGGTCAACCTCACCCTCTGGAACGACGATATAGAGAAAGTCCAGGTGAGCTCGAAGATCAAGATCACGAACGGCTGGGTCTCATCTTTCAAGAACAAGCTGCAGGTCAGCGCGGGCAAGTACGGGAAGCTCGAAATACTCTGAGACCCCGGCGCTCCGTGTCAGAAGGAGAAGATCTCCATCATCAGACACGGTAGCACTATCATGAGGAAGTCGTCGTCGATGTAGCGTATTTTCTCTCGCTCGGCGAGTACGGCTGTCGTGGCGCCAATGACGCTCACCAGGGCGACCGGCAGCACCGACATCATGCCCCATTGATACAGCACTGGAACGGCAACGGCCACGTAGACCATGACAGGGACGATCATGGTAACAGCCGATCGCGGCCTCGCCCTCCTGAGCTCCCCGGCCAACGGGTCCACGATAGCCCAACCGATTATCGCCACGGTCGCGACGTCCTCCCTGAACAGCCATAGGGCGGCCGTGACCCCTGCGGCTGCCCACACGAAGGAGGCGATCTGGTTCCGCTCATGGGGTCTCAGCCCGAAGAAGGTCCATCCCTTGAGCAGGCGGATGCTCTCGACGAGCGAGACAGCAAGGATGAAACCGATGAGGAGGACCCACCTGTCGAGGCCTAGCACCGGGAGCTCCGTCGGCAGCAGGTAGTAGGCGGGGGCCAGCGCCATGAGACAGTGCAAGCACCTCCTGAACAACATCGCCCGGTCCATTGTCTCGCCTCGCACCGCCGACCTCGAACGGTCAGGGGTTGAGATAATCTTTGCCTAGGCGTCGAAGGAGGTCTTGCCCCACTTGGACTCGATGCCCCTGTACAGGATGAGCGACGCGACGGACATCGAGGATAACACCAGGGCAAGTCCCAGGAGCGCGATCGTCCATTCCGTCGACAGGCTGAAAGAGAGTATCGCAAGGCACACATCCGGCAGGAAGGACATGATGCTGAACTTCGCCAGTATGTTCGTGTCGAACAGGAACGTGTTCGTTCGCAGGCCTGTCAGGTACGCCAGCACGAGTACCATGTAGAGCGATGTGACGAACATCACGATGAGCGCGAGCCACAGATGCTGCGTCTCGCCGTTCACGAGCGCGATCCCAACGACGAAGAAGGCCGAAATGCCGAGGGTGAGGGCGAGGAACACCGCGATCCTGACCTTGATGAGCTGCGGGACGGTGACCGGGATGAGGGAGTAGTACTCCGCCAGATCGATGTTGTTCAGCCAACTGTACATCATCACGCCGACGAACCCCACCATGGCCGCGTAGAACACTGTGTTGAACCCCACTGGTATCGCGAGGCCGTAGTTGACGAACCAGGCCGTGAACGACAGGAAGAGGAGAGGGAGGACGAACGAGAAGGACATCTTAGCTATCGTGCCGCTCCTCCTGAGGTCCACGAACTCCTTGGCCACGAGCGCCCTCTTGACGCCTGTGAGCCAGTGCATCTTCGCATAGTACGTGGGGAGCTTGTTCGCGTATGACTGAGAGGATATGCTGATCCTCACCTCGACGAGAGCGTATGCGATCGCGGTCATGGACGCGATCACGGCCAGCGAGGCCGCGGCGTAGATAGCCGCGGCAGGACCGTCGACGGGGAACGGGCGCATGTTCATCTGCATGCCCAAGGACGGCATGATCGCATCGAGGGGGATGAGGTCGAACGCGCCGTGCAGCACGAAGAGCGCAACCACGCCAGCTGTGAACGCGCCGAACCAACGCAGATCCCGTATGTACATGACCGATGCAAGGAAGCTCATCGAGAGGCCCAGCATGAATGTCATGAGTATGGATGAGAAGAAGATCCCGATGCTCCCGTAGGAATAGCCTACGATCGGGGCCGCGAGCAGCAGGCCACCGGTCGCAGGGACGAGTAGCAGGGCGACATAGAAGAGCGCGTCCCTGAGGTATATGCCCAGGAACGTGGTCTTGAAGGAAATCGGGAGGATGTACGGCATCGCGACGAGGTAGTTGTTCCTCCCGTAGCGCCTCTCGAGGTATTGTCGACCCATCAGGCCGAACGTGCCCACACTGAGGCCGTATATGAATGCCGAAAGATGGGCGAACTCGGTCATCTGCTTCAGGGACACCGTCTCGAGCGTGCGCTCCAGGGTGAGGGCGACGACGGTCGCGATGAAGAACACGAAGACCGGGAACGTGAGGAACCGTTCCTGCCCGGAGTAGGATGCATGGCTCCTGAACTCCTCCTTCATCATCAACGTCAGGAGGGTCTTCGTAGCAGACCGCCTCCGATAGCCCGCATGAACACGCGCTCAAGGTCCTCGCCCTCCTGGACCAGGTCCTCCTTGCGGCCTTGGAGGGCGACCTTGCCCAAGTTGACTATCGCGAGCTTGTTGCACAATCTCTCGGAGATCTCGAGTATGTGGGAGGCCATGAACACAGTGCCGCCCTTCGCGACGTACTCCTCAAGGTACTCCCTCAGAAGCTTCTGGTAAATCGGGTCGAGGTTGATGAACGGCTCGTCCAGGAACAGAAGCTTGGGCTCGTGGATGAACGCCGAGGCGAGCATGAGCTTCTGGCGCATGCCCTTCGACATGTCCTTGCAGATCGTGCCCTTCTTGCTTTCCAGGTCGAAGAACGTGAGCCACTTGTCTATCCTGTCGTCGAGGCTGTCGATACCGCGTACCTTGCCGACGAAATACATGTATTCGTAGGCCGTGAGATATGTCGGCGGGCTCTCGACCTCTGGCACTATCCCCACGAGCTCCTTGACCCTGAGCGGCTCCTTGACCACGTCGACATCGAGCACGCGTACCGAGCCGGAGGTCGGCTCGAGCTGGCCTGTCATGATCCTTATGAGCGTGGTCTTGCCCGCCCCGTTCGGGCCGAAGAACCCATAGAAGTCCCCTCTCTCGACCTTGATGCCGACATGATCGAGGGCTTTCATCCCGCCGAAAT
>JAABQR010000010.1 GCA_011391345.1 Methanobacteriota archaeon
CCAGAGGATCGTCCCTGGCGACGCCAGGTCCGTGAGGAAGGCGAGGAAGACCATCGATGGCGAGTGGGGCCACAAGCGGTACCCGACGCTAGATGACGGGCCCGCGCGCCGAGCGCGGTCTGCTGAGCCCGCGGAGGAGCCCGAGGAGCAACAGCCACAGGCACACCATCGGGCGCCGCGACCGCCGGGGAACCACTGGGACAGCATCTGAGTCTCGCTCCGGTAGTGAGACGCATATCTTTTTATTCGGTCACCGCTTCGCTCGTGAGGAGCGACTGAAGGCGGAGCGGATCCGATGTTCTGTGAGAAGTGCAAGTGCCTGCTCTTCCCGAAGGACGGGAAGCTGGTATGTAACAAGTGTGGGGCGGAGCATGTCCTGGGGAAGAAGCAGCAGGTCATCAAGCACAAGGGGACGGGGAAGGATGTGGCCTTCATGGGCGAGCTGTCAGGGACGCTCCCGACGACGGACATCGAGTGCCCGACATGCGGCAACAAGACCGCGTACTGGGTACTGAGACAAACCAGGGCGGCCGACGAGCCCGCGACGCGCATATACAGATGCACCAAGTGTTCTCACTCGTGGCGCGAATATTGAAGACTGGATGCATGCGAAAAGCTTTTTAAAAGGTCATAGGGTTACAGGTAGGTACGGAAGGGGGGCTAATGTTCCAGGCGAAAGCCAGAGCTGAAGTCTTGAAGGAAGTCGTGAATGTCGTGTCCACGCTCGTGGACGAGGCCAAATTCATTGTGAATGCTGAAGGGCTCTCGCTGAGGGCGGTCGACCCGGCTCACATAGCGATGGTCGAACTCACGCTCGGCAAGGACGCGTTCGAGGAGTTCAAGGCCGACGAGACCGAGATAGGGATCGACATCGACAAGCTCAGCCAGTTCCTCAGGCTCGCGAAGTCTGACGACATGATCGACCTCAAGCACGACGAGGACAAGCGCAGGCTCAACATCGTCGTTGGAGACATCACGAGGCGCATGAGCCTCATCGACACCACGGGCATGTCCGACCCGAAGGTCCCCAACCTGAGCCTGCCAGCGACCGTCACCGTCAAGGGCGACGACCTCACCCAGGGCATCAGGGCCAGCGAGACCGTGTCCGACCACATCGCGCTCGTGGCGAACCCAGAGGGATTCGAGATGAGCTGCGAGGGCGACATGGACCAGGTGCACTTCAGGAAGTCCAAGAAGGATCTCATAGCCCTCGACGCCCCGTCGAGCGTCCGGAGCTTGTTCCCGCTCGAGTACTTCGCGAACATGCTCAAGGCGGTGTCCTCGGGCAACACGGTCACGCTCCAGCTCGGCAACGACTACCCCGTCAAGATGGAGTTCAAGATCGCCGGTGGCAAGGGCGAGGTGCGCTACCTGCTCGCCCCGAGGATCGAGAGCGGTGACTGATGAGGATGGTCATGCGGCTCCCAAGTCCTGTATCCATTTCGTGCAAGCGATAGCGGCCAAGCTCGGTTGATGTCCATGAAGCGTGCAAGGATAGGGATCCTGGCCTCGGGTGGCGGAACGAACCTCCAATGCATGATCGATGCGTGCGAGCGCGGCGAGATCGACGGGGACGTCGTCGTGGTCGTATCCAACGTGCCCGAGGCGTTCGCGCTCGAGAGGGCGAAGAAGCACCGCATCGACGCCTACGCATTCCCGCACAAAGGGGTCACGAGGGAGCAGCATGAGGCCGACATCATCGAATGTCTCGAGCAGCACGGCGTGGACCTGGTACTGCTCGCGGGCTACCTCAGGATACTCACGCCATTGTTCATCGACAAGTACAAGGGCAGGCTGATGAACACCCATCCCGCGCTACTTCCGGCCTTCGGTGGCTCGGGTATGCACGGCCTGAACGTCCACAAGGCAGTGCTCGACTACGGCTGCAAGGTCTCGGGGTGCACGATCCACTTCGTGACGCTGGATGTCGACGGCGGCCCGATCATACTCCAGAAGTCGGTGCCCGTGCTCGAGGAGGACACACCCGAGTCGCTCCAGGACAGGATCCTGAAGGAGGAGCACAAGCTCTTCCCGCGCGCGGTGCAGCTGTTCGCCAGGGGCAAGCTCAGGCTCGAAGGGCGTCGGGTGCGCATACTCGAACAATGACCTGGCACCGAACGTTTTAAACCGGCATGACCGATATCCCGCGTGAAGGCAGGCGGGAGCATCCCCAGGGGGAGGCGCGCTTGGAGATATACGACGGCGAATTCATCAGGGAACTCGAGTCCATCGCGAAGAGGGTCAGAAGACATTCCATACGCATGATATACCAGGCGGGCTCCGGCCATCCGGGCGGCTCCCTCTCGGGCACGGACGTCATGGTCGCGCTTTACTTCCACATCATGAAGCACGACCCCAAGAGGCCGGACTGGGCCGACAGGGACAGGTTCGTCCTCAGCAAGGGGCACGCGGCCCCCGCGCTGTATGCGGTCCTTGCGGAGTCCGGATACTTCCCGGTCGAGGAGCTCGACACGCTCAGGAAGATGGGCAGCAGGCTCCAGGGGCACCCGTGCATGGGCAAGACCCCGGGCATCGAGATGTCCACCGGTTCCCTGGGCCACGGGCTCGCGGCGGGCAACGGCATGGCGCTGGCGGCGAAGCTCGACCGGAAGCTGTACCGCATATACGTCCTCCTCGGGGACGGGGAGATGGACGTGGGGGAGACTTGGGAGGCCCTCATGCTCGCGTCGCACTACAAGCTAGACAACGTCACCGCTTACGTGGACCGTAACAAGCTCCAGCTGGACGGGCCCACCGAGAAGATCATGTCCCTTGAGCCCCTCGCGGACAAGTGGAAGGCTTTCGGGTGGCACGTGATAGAGATAAACGGCCACAATATGAAGGAGATCATACACGCGACGAACGAGGCGAAGAGCATCAAGGGAAAACCTACTGTCGTCATATGCCACACGATCAAGGGTAAAGGCGTGAGTTTCATGGAGGGCACGCTGAACTTCCACGGCAAGGCCCCGAACGACCAGGAGTACCAGCAGGCGATGAAGGAGCTGGCGGAATGACCCCGATGAAGTGGAAGTGGGAGAGCCAGAGGAAGCAGTACGGGCGCGCGCTCGTCGAGCTGGGCAAGGAGCGGGGGGACATAGTGGTCCTCGACGCGGACCTGTCGAGCTCCACGAGGACCATGGACTTCTCAGCCGCGTTCCCTGAGAGGTTCTTCAACGTGGGCATAGCCGAGCAGAACATGATGGACACGGCCGCTGGACTGGCGGCCTCGGGGAAGACCGTGTTCGTGTCCACCTTCGCGGTGTTCGGCACCGGCAGGTGCTACGACCAGATCCGGCAGTCGATCGCGTACCCGAAGTTGAACATCAAGATCGTGGCGTCACACGCTGGCATAACCGTCGGCGGGGACGGCGCGTCGCACCAGATCATCGAGGACATCGCGATCATGCGGGTCCTGCCCAACATGACGGTCATCGTGCCAGTCGACGCGGCCGAGACATACAATGTCGTCAAGTCCGTTGCGAAGTCGAAGGACCCGGTCTATGTCAGGATCGGCAGGGCGGACGTGCCCACCCTCACGGACGAGTCGACGCCGTTCGACCTGAACAGCGCCTCAGTCATGCGGGACGGCAAGGACGTGACGCTCATCGGCTGCGGCATCATGGTTGCCAGGTGTCTCGAGGC
>JAABQR010000011.1 GCA_011391345.1 Methanobacteriota archaeon
ATAAGGCAGGGGACGCACTCGGGGCTCATCCTCATGGCGCCGCGTGAATCTCACTTTACGGATATAACACGTCTGGAACTACCCCAGGCACCTCAGATTGATATGGCACGGAGTCGTTCATATCGTGGGTCTCGGAGAGGAGACGCAATGTCTGTCGTCATCCGCAAGATGAAGGTCGAGGACATCCCCGATGTCAAGAAGGTCGACCTGCTCTCGTTCGGGGCTTTGGTCGAGACCAGGTATCCTGACATCAAGATGATCACCGCGAGGACTGACGACAGCATCCTGTCCTTCATGCGCTCGGACCCGGACGGCGCGATAGTCGCCGTGGACGAGTTCGCTGGCATCATCGGCCTGTCGTTCTCCCATGTCTGGGGCAGGACCGGCTGGGCGGGTCCGGTCTCCGTCCTGCCCCCGTATCAGGGGAAGGGCGTGGGCAAGGAGCTGGTCAAGCACTCGCTCGATTATCTGGACGTCAGGGGCTGTTCCGACATAGGTCTCGAGACCATGCCTGAGAGCCAGGTCAACATGGGCATGTACCTCAGGATAGGCCTCAGGCCCGCAGGACTGGTGCTCATCATGGGCAGGGGATTGGCCGAAGCGGACCCGCCGGACGAGTCACCGACGGACGAGGTCATGGTCGAGAGGTTCTCCGAGAGCAGGGCGAAGGAGGACATCCTGTCCAAGATGAGGAAGCTCTCGGACACGCTCCAGCCGGGCCTGGACTATTCGCCCGAGGTCGTCGCGACCCAGGACTACCTCTCGGGGGAGACCCTGATAGCCACGAGCGGGAACCGGCTCGTCGGTTTCTCCATCGTGCACACGCATCCTCGCAGGGAGGGGATGCAGAACGCCATGGTCAAGGCACTCGTGATCTCGCCAGCGGCAGGGGACCTGCCACTCGAACCGCTCCTGGCAGCATCGGAGCTGTTGGCGCTCGATGACAGGTCCGCCGAGATATCCGTGTCGGTGCCGTCGATGTGCTCACGCGTGGTGGATGTCCTGTTCTCCCGGGGATACCAGGTCGTGCAGACCTACGAGCGCATGATGTGGCTAGGCTCGTCCGGCATGTCTGAGCGGGAGTACAACCTCTGCTCGTGGTCCGGCTGAGTCACTTCAGGATGCCCAGATGGCTCAGCTTCTCGGGGAGATAGGTGTCCGTGACATAGTCCAGACCGTACTTCGCCAGCGCCTGCTGCTCCGCCTTCTTGCCTATCTCGAGCATCAGGTCTATCTCGTGCTTCCAGAACTCGTCCTTGAACCTCGGGTCCGTCTTCTCCGCGTTCAGCGCCTGGATGTCCTTGTCGTTGAGCTTGTCGGTCGGCAGCTCGTAGTTGAGGATGTCCGAGGCGGTGATGCCCACGAACTCCGCCGTGGGCGTCGCGAGGTACTCGGATATGTGCGCGGTCTTGATCGCGCCGTACGCGATGGACGCGTGTATCCTGAAGCTCCACGGGTCGCCATCGGTGAATGTGACGACTGGCAGCTTCATCTCCTCGTTCAGGCGCTTGATGAACCTGCGCGTGCTCCTCGCCGGCTGCCCCTTCAGGTGCACGATGACCGCGTGCGCGTCCTCGTCGAACTTGTTCTCGACCAGACGGTCGAACATACCGCCCGTCTCGATGGCTATGATGAAGTCCGCGTCGCTGTCGACGAACTCTATCTTCTCCTTCTCGACGTTGTACGGCACGCCGTATCCGGAATCGCCGACATCGTCCCTGCAGTTGATCTTCTTCTTCTTGCCCTTCCTGTCGGTCTCCTGGATCGTGATGTTGCCCATGACCCTCGCGCCGTCCTCCTCGGGCCTGAGCTTGAAGTCCTCCCTCATGCACCCCGTTATGATCTCGAGGTCCTCGGCGAGCATGTTGGACTCGTCCTGGGCGGAGAACTTCGCCTTGGGCCAGCCCTCCGATATGTAGTACATCTCCCTCAGGGTCGAGCTCTTGCTGGCCTTGATCATGTCCTCGATGAACTCGAGCATGTACATGGTCCTCAGGAGCATCTGGGCGCCCGTGAGCTTCTTCGCGGACCTCGCGCCCATGGCCTTGCCGTACTTCCACACGGAGGATTTGCTGTCGAACCTGATGTTGCTCTTGGTCCTGAGGGGTATCATCATCTTCGGGATCTTGCCGCCGTCCAGCTGGTCGTAGACCTCTTGGGCGATGTCCGTGAGCTTGTCGACGGCGTTCTGGTGCCTCTCGCTATTCTTCATCCTTGATCACCTCCGTCCCCTCGTCGTAGTCGACCACGCCCTCTTCGCCCTCCTCC
Source organism: Methanobacteriota archaeon (assembly GCA_011391345.1). GTDB lineage: Archaea > Thermoplasmatota > Thermoplasmata > UBA10834 > UBA10834 > UBA9653. Next base: position 2,269 of record JAABQR010000011.1, read on the forward strand.
GGCGCCGCTGCCTCCTCATCCGCCGGGAGCTCGCCCGTGATCTTCAGGTGCTCCAGGTCCCAGTCCCCTGGGAGGACGTCCACGCCTATCACCGAGGCGGGGTCTATGCCGCTGACATACACCTCGTTCTCGTCGTACTCCTCCTGGGTCAGCCCCACGATGGTGAACTTCATCTGGAAGACCTCGGTCGACGCGATCCTCTTGATGTCCCACGTGACCTTGTTGCCCTCCCGGACCTCGAGCGGCTCGAGCGCGAGGCTCTTGGGGTCTATCTTGTCGAACGGGACCACCATGTGCAGATGGAAGCCCTGGGACTTAGGCGTGTAGTTGTAGACCGTCAGCACGACGTGGTGTCTCTTCTTGTCATAGGTGACCTCGTCGTCTATCCACACGACGTTCATGATCTTGGTGATGGTGCCAGCGAGCTTCGGGACCGGCTTGCCGACGATCTTGGCGCTCTTCTCGGCGATCATGGGTATGATGTCCTGGACGATCTCGAACTTGACCCGGGCCTTGCTCTTCTTCTCGGCCTTGTTCAGATGGGTCTTGAGGCGCCTCGCGCACGCCTTGAGGGCGAGCTCGATCTCCTCCTTGATCTCGGGTATGTTCGCGACCGCCTCCTTGGACTCGGATGTGAATGGGATCTTGGTCGAGGCGAGGTGGACCATGATGATCGCGGGTCCGAAGGGTATGCCGTGGCCGCCCCTCTGCTCGAGCCCGTACCTCCTCCAGTCCACGTTCTCTATCGCCTGCGTCGTCGCGCAGGCGCCCTGCTGGTACATCAGAGGCACGCGGTTCGCGAACCTCAGTATCTGGACGGGCTCCTCCTTGCTCAGCTGCCCGCCGTAGACTATCCCGACCTCGACTATGAACGGGTTGCCGCCGAACACCTTCGGCTCCCTCGTGACGGGGGGCGCGTAGAAGTCCGCCTTCACCTCGCCCAGGACGTTCTTGAGCCCCTTGCGGATCAGGAGGTCCCCGATGGGGGACAGGCAGTCCGTCTCGGGGGCCATGATCTTGACCTTCTTGATCGCCTCGAGCACGGCCCCTGCCTGCTCCAGCGTGAGCCTCTTCGGGTTCTGCTCGGCGGGGACGCCCGCGAGGTCGCAGATCTCCTTCGCGACCCTGTTGGATATCCTGGAGAACTCGGAGTTCAGGAAGCTGGTCATCCTGAGCGATTCTGTGTACTTCGCCATGCTCAGGAGCTCGCCCAGCTCGACCCCCTCGGGGTGTGGCATCACAGGTCTCGTCGGCGGCGGGACCTTGTCCGATGCGCGTTCGAACACGATGGGCGCGCCATCAGGCGGGACATATGTGATCTTGGCGTGCGGGTTCACGATCGCCGTGCCCTT
>JAABQR010000023.1 GCA_011391345.1 Methanobacteriota archaeon
CCATGGTCGTCTCAGCGACGCCGTCCTCGAGTCCCAGGAACGAGACGCCGGTCTCGAGCCTCGCGCCAGCGTCGACCGCTAGCTTCGCGAGGTGTTTGTCGAACGAACGCCGATCCAGCGTGTGGGACTTGAAATCGCACCGGTAGGTCCTGCCGCCAGGGGACACGAGGTCCACGTGTTCGCTCTCGCCTTGGACGAGGTGTGGGGGCACTGTGAACAGTTCCTCGAGCGTCTCCCCCGCGGGGAAGATCGTGCACATCTCATCCAAATGAGGCATGAGCTCCCCGCACTGGACGGGGTAGCCTATCTCCTTCCGCCTGTCGATCATGAGAACATCGATGCCTTCGCCCGCGCAGAACCTGGCCGTCGTGCTTCCAGCGGGGCCAGCACCGACTACGAGGACGTCGACGTCCAAGGCTTGCTCCCCCGGGTCATCGTGGCGCCCTTGAGCTTCAGGAACTCCGTCCCTACCTGCTCGAACCCCTTCCTCCTGAGGAGATCCTCGTACACATTCGTGGACCCGAAGGCCTCGTAAGTGTCGACGAAGGTCCTGTACGGATCCCGCGCAAGGCGCTGGTACGCGGCTGGCGTCACGGCCACGCGTGCGAGCCTCGGGACGACGTGCTTGACATGCATCTCCATGAGCTTGGCCCACGGGCCCGGCGGTGGCTTCGCGACGTCCACGATGAACGCCTGCCCGCCCTCCTTGAGCACCCTTAGGATCTCGGACACCCCGGCGGGCTTGTCGAGGAAGTCCCTGAACGAGAACACGCAGAACACCTTGTCCACGGAGCCCTCGGCGAGCGGTACCCTCTCGCCCAGGCCCTGCAGGAGGGTCGTCCTGTCCCCGTCCACGACGCTCCTCGATAATTCAACCAGTGACCTAGAGGGCTCGAGGCAGTAGACCTGCTTGGAGTCGAGCCTCCTGGCGAACGAACCCGGGCCGGAACCTATCTCGAGGACGACATCGTCGGGCCCGGCCTTGGACGCGACCTCCCTGCGCCACTTGTCGGCCATGCCGAACGTGATGAGCGAGTTGATCCTATCATAGTCTGGCGCGAGCTCCTCGATTGCGCCGACGACCTCATCCCAGCGCTTCTGGGACATACCTGTGTGATCCATCATGTACATCGCCTACGAATCCCTGTTGAGCACCTTGCCGACGAGGTCCCTCAAGGACCTGCTGTATTCAGTGTCAGGAAGGGAGCCCATGTGCTGGAGCGCCTCGAGAGCATAGTACTCGCCCATGCCCTTCGCCTTCTCGACCGCGCCCGAGTCGATGACCATGGAGACGCATCTCCTAACCGATTCAGGGGAAGGGTTCTCATGCATCACCAGCTCCAGTATCTCCTTCTTGACATCCTCAGAGCTCTTGATCGCCAGCAGCGACGGGAGCGTCAGATACCCTTCCTTGAGGTCCATGCCGACCGGCTTCCCCGTCCTCTTCTCGTCCCCGGTGAAATCCAATATATCATCTGTGATCTGGAACGCGATGCCCAGGTTCAGACCGTACGCGCCGAGGCCCGAGACGACATCCATCGCCCCTCCCGCGAGGTGGGCGCCTATCATCGCGCCCGCGCGTATGGGCTCGGCGGTCTTCCGTTCCATGACCTTGACATAAGTGTCGACGGTCATCTCATTGGTATGCCGGAACCTGTTCTGCAGGACTTCACCTTCGGCGAGCCTTGCGCACGCGTCCGCGGTGGTCTGCACGACCATCTTGTCGAACATGCCCCCGAGCGAGAACGCCTTCACGAACAGGAAGTCGCCTGTGACTATTGCGCTGTGGAGCCCGTACTTCTTGTACACCGTCTCCCTGCCTCTGCGGGCAAGTCCGCCGTCGTTGATGTCGTCGTGTATCAAAGTGGCTGAGTGTATGAGCTCGAACGCGGCAGCGATGTCCACGATCCTCTGCGTGTCCTCGCCCCCGAGGCACTTGTATGAGAGCAGCGTGACCGTGGGCCTGAGCCTCTTGCCTCCCGCGCTTATCACGTGCAGGGAGGCGTCAGTGAGCGTCCGCTCTTCGGATGTGACCATATCCCGGAGCTTCTCATCGACCAGCCTGAGCTCCTTGTTGACGCCAAAATCCCATGGGGTCGTGGTCATCGAATCTCGCATATAACCCAATCGCTACTTAATCCTGATGGTTGCTGGCTCGAAACACCGCCATGAGCCAGTGCGGGCCTGGAGCGTGCAATCGAAGGACGGCAATGTGCGCATGTTTTATATCCATCATCCCGCAGTGAAGGACCGGTAGAATGACGGATCCGAAACCCTCGAAACTCAAGATTTGGTTGGCCGAGCTGAGGGCACCCTTCTTCACGGCGGCTGTGGTGCCCACTCTGCTCGGAGCTGCGATAGCGTGGGAGTCCGCGGGGGATTTCGACCCATTGCTGTTCATCCTTACGCTCGTGGGCGTGGTGTGCGCGCATGCGGGCACGAACGTCATCAACGACTACTTCGACTACAAGAACGGGACAGACCTGGTGAACAAGAACAGGACACCGTTCAACGGAGGCAGCCCGTTCCTCATCACCGGCGTACTGAAACCGAAGGAGGTCTACTGGGGCGCCATCGCCTTCTTCGGGGCGTGCGCGGCCATAGGACTGTACCTCGCGTACGCCGTGTCATACTGGATCATCCCCCTAGGGGTCATAGGCATAGGCCTCGGATACTTCTACACCTCGCCTCGGCTGAACCTGGCCGCCATGGGGATCGGGGAGTTCGCCGTCGGGCTGGGCTTCGGCCCTCTCATAGTGGAGGGGGCGTACCTCGTGCAGACAGGTGAGTTCAGCTTCGCCGCGTTCCTGGCAGGCCTTCCGGTCGCGTTCCTCATCGGCCTCGTGCTCTTCATAAACCAGTTCCCGGACAGGGAAGCGGACGGGAGCGTGGGCAAGAACCACTGGGTCGTCAGGATGGGGCTTCACAAGGCCGCGTTCTGGTACGTGGGCCTGATGGTCACGACCTTCGTGTCGGTCGTCGCCCTGTGGGCCGTCGGCATCCTTCCGGTCTGGTCGCTCGTGGCCCTCGTGCCCGCGGCGATCGCATACAAGGCCGTCAGGATCGTCCTCGAGAAGTACGGGAGCGTGCGCGAGCTCGTGCCCGCGCAGGCGATGACCGTGCAGGTGCACCTGACGGTCGGGCTGCTCATATCCGCCGGGCTGATAGCCTCTGGGTTCCTGTGATGGTCACAATCCCAAGGGAAGGTCCGTGAATGCCTCGGCGGCTCTGAGGCACACATCCACGGTCGCGTCGAAGAACACGCCCAGGAACACGGTCATGAAGAGCGCTATGAGTATCGCGGCCATGGTCCAACGCGGCACCTTGACCTTCTCCTCGCTCCCCGAGTCCATGTACATGTACTTGATGACGCGCGCGTAGTAGTACAGGGACAGCGCGCTGTTCAGGACGGCGGCGACCGCCAGCCATATGAGCCATCCAGGACCGGGGTCGATCGAGCCGTAGACCGCGGACGAGAACAGGACGAACTTGCTCGCGAAGCCCGCGAGGGGCGGGATCCCAGCGAGGGACAGCAGGAACAGCGCCATGGCCAAGGCGAGGAACGGCGAGCGCTTCCCCAGGCCCTTGAAGTCCTCCAGCTTCTCCCCGATGGCCGCGGACCCCATGCCGGCGACCACCATGAACGCGCCTGATTTCATGAACGCATGTGTCATGATATGGAACATCGCGCCGGCGACGGCGTACTGGGTGCCGACCGGGAGCGCTATCAGCAGGTATCCCGCCTGGGCGATGGACGAGTACGCGAGCATCCTCTTGATGTTCGTCTGAGAGACGGCTATGAGGTTGCCCACGGTCATCGTGATGATCGCGATGAGGGCGATGGCGACCTCCCAGTCCGTCTTGGTGACCACGAGGCCTATCAGGAACACCTTGAAGAACGCCGCGAAGCCCATCTTCTTCGACGCCGCGGCCAGGAGTCCGGATATGGGCGTCGGGGCGCCCTCGTACACATCGGGGGCCCACATGTGGAACGGCACCGCGGCGACCTTGAACCCGAAGCCCGCGAGCACGAGGACGGTCGCGAGCATCGCGACGGAGTCCGAGCCCTCGAAGGACGAGAACGCGCCCTCGATGGCGGGCCCGAGCGCGGATATGCTCGTAGTCCCGGCGACACCGTAGAACAGGGATATCGCGAAGAGCGTGAGCGCCGACGAGAACCCGCCGACGATGAAGTACTTGGTCGCCGCCTCGGAAGACCTCTTCTCCCTCTTCCTGAAGCCCGAGAGGGCGAACGACGATATCCCGGCGATCTCGAGGCCCACGAATATCACGAACAGGTCCGTCGCCTCGGCCACCAGGGTCATACCCGTGACCGCCAGGAGTATGAGGGCGTAGTACTCGCCCTGGTTCCTGTCCCCGCGGACGAAGTCAGCCGATGTCAGGACCACTATGATCCCGACAGACAGGAACACAAGCGTGAACAGTCCGGAGAACAGGTCTATCTCCACCAGCGGGACGCTGCTCGCTGGCGGCGTCCACGCGTCGAAGAACATCCACGCGACAATGGCGACCGCCACTCCCACGAGAGGCATCAGGGTTGCGACGGCCAGGAGCCTTTTGTCCTTGAACAGGTAGTCGAGGGCCGGCAGCAGGAGGGCGAACAGCACGAGGATGAGCTGCGGCATGAAGGGTTCCAGCATGTTCAATACGGTCAACTCATCCACCTCCGAATAGCCTCATCACGATCTCCACCGCGGAGTCGATCCTCGAGAATATCAGGCCAGGGAACACACCGAACACCGCGATGAGCGCCATGAGCGCGGCGACGGGGACGTACTCGAACCAGTCCATGTCCTTCAGGTGGGACGTGTCGATCCTGTCCGTCATCGGGCCGAACATGGACCTCTGCAACGCCCATAGGTAGTAGGCGGCGGTCACGACAACCGCCACGACCGGCACCAAGACCCACAAGGACCACTTCACGAAGGTCGCGTAGAAGACCATGAACTCCGCAGCGAAGCTGACCAGGCCCGGGAGTCCGAGGGATGCGAGGAAACCCGCGGTCATGAGCGTAGCGGCGATGGGCATGCGCTTGGACAGCCCGCCAAGCATCGGTATGAGTCTCGTGCCGCACTTATGCTGCATGACGCCGCACATCATGAACAGGACAGCGGTGACGAGCCCGTGGGCGAACATCATGAACACGCCCGCCACGATGCCCACCTGGCTCAGGGTAGCGAAGCCCAAGAGGACGAAGCCCATGTGGCTGATGGAGGAGTAGGCGACCATCTTCTTCAGGTCCTTCTGCGCGAGGCACAGCATCGCGCCGTAGACTATGCTGACGACGCCTATCACGGCCATGAGGATCGAGAGCTCGCTCGCGCCCTCCGGCAGGGAAGGTATCGCGACACGGATTATGCCGTAGCCGCCCATCTTCAGGAGTAGGCCGGCCAGGAGCACGGACCCCGCCGTGGGCGCCTCCACATGCGCGTCCGGCAGCCATGTATGGAACGGCACCATGGGCAGCTTCACGCCGAACCCGAAGAACATCGCGGCGAATATCGCCACCTGGACGCCCTTCGCGAACCCGACGCTCTCCGCGGCGATCGCCTCCATGCTGAACGTCTGGAGCCCGGCCTCGAAGTACATCGCCATGATGGCGACCAGGAGCGCGAGGCTCGCGACATGCGTGTATATGAAGAACTTGATCGCGGCGTAGTCCTTCTTCGGGCCGCCCCAGATGCCGATCATGAAGTACATCGGTATCAGGACGACCTCCCAGAACACGTAGAACATGAAGTAGTCCAGGGAGACGAACACGCCCAGGACGCCCACTTCGAGGATGAGCATCAGGCCGAAGTACTCCTTCTGGCGCTTCTCCGTGTCCCACGAGAACAGTATCGCGAGCATGCAGAGCAGGGTCGTCAGGACGAACAGCGGCAGGCTGATGCCGTCTATCCCGACGATGTAGCTCACGCCCAGGGAGTCCGACCACGCGTACTCCTCGTAGAACTGGTAGCCGTTGTGGTATCCCGTGGCCTCGGAGGTCGGGTCCGTGACGAACTCGTATGTCATCAGGAGCGAGAGCACGAACGCGAGCGCTGAGAACGCGAGCGCGACCACGCGGGCTTGCTTGCCGTATCTTCCCAGGCCGAGCGTGACGAACGCGCCGATCAGCGGGACGAGTATCACGAGGGACAGTATCGGGATGCCTTCGAGCATGTCCTCACCACCCTCCCCATGGCAGCACGTAGAGCACGAGTATCAGCAGCAGGCAGATGCCGACGACTATCAGACCTGTGTACCTCTGGACGTTCCCGTTCTGGAGCCTTCTGAGCACTTGGCCCATGTTGCCCCCGAGGTACGCGAAACCGTTCACGATGCCGTCGATGACATGCCTGTCGAACGCGTCTGCGACCAAAGACGCCGCATAGACGACCTTGATTGCGAAGTCGTCGTAGAACTTGCTTATGTACCATCTGTTCTCGAGGGCCCTCTGGAGCTTGCCGTTGAAGCCCTTCGCGAACACGGACCTGTCGAACCCCGGCACATAATACATCCTCCACGCCAGCACGATGCCCACGATCGCCAGGGCCAAGGTGAGGTACGTGAGCGGATCTGTGAATATCTCGACCGCGACATCGAACACGCTCTCGTGCCCGGCCCCCGCGAGCAGTCCGTCGATCGAGCCCTCCATGAAGGCCTTGAACCCGTCACCGATGAACAGCGCGAAGCCGGACACGACCGCGAGGCCGGCCAGTATCATCAGGGGCACGGTCATGATCCTCGGGGACTCATGCGCGTGGTAATCCGACCTCGGCTCTCCCGCGAAGGTCATGAACCACATCCTGAACATGTAGAACGCCGTCAGGAAGGCCGTCGCTATGCCCATGACCCAGAGCATCATGAACGCGGGGTCGAACTCACCCGCGTGCCACACGGCCGCCAGCACCTCGTCCTTGCTCCAGAAGCCGGAGAGCGGCGGCATGCCCGCGATCGCCAGGGAGCCTATGAGCATCGTCAGCGAGGTGATCTTCATCACCTTGCCCAGGCCGCCCATCTGCCGCATGTCGTTCGTGCCCACGGCGTGTATGACACTGCCCGCGCATAGGAACAGGAGCGCCTTGAAGAACGCGTGGTTCATGAGATGGAATGTCGCGGCCGAGTATCCGGCCGCCGAGTCAGCGTGTATCACCAGATATCCGCCCGCGCCGAGACCGAGGGTCATGTAGCCCAGCTGGCTGATCGTGCTGTACGCCAGCACGCGCTTGATATCGTTCTGCGCCAGGGCGGCCGTCGCAGCGACCAGGGCGGTTATGCCGCCGATGGCTGCGACGAACAGGAGGCTCTCGGGCGCCTGCACCAGGAGCGGATACGACCTCGCCGTCAGGTACACGCCCGCCTTGACCATGGTCGCGGCGTGTATGAGAGCGGAGACGGTCGTCGGGCCCTCCATCGCGTCTGGAAGCCATTCGTGGAGCGGGAACTGCGCGCTCTTGCCTATCGCGCCGCCGAATATCAAGGCGGTCGCCAGAATCATCATGTCCGATGGGACCGCTGCGACCCCCGCGCCGGAGAACAGATCAGCGAAGTCGAGGCTGCCGACGTACTTGAACAGGATGATGATGCCCGCCATGAACATGATGTCGCCCACGCGGGTCACGATGAACGCCCTCTTCGCGGCGCTCGCGGCCGACGGCCGCTCGTACCAGAACCCTATCAGGAGGTACGAGCACAGGCCCACCAGCTCCCAGAATATGAACATCAGGAGGTAGTTGTCAGCGATGACGAGGCCGTACATGACGGATATGAACAGCATGATCTCGGCGTAGTACCGCCTCCTGGTCTCGCCCTCGCCGTGCATGTAGCCGCCGGAGTAGAACACGACGAGCGTGCCCACGACGGAGACGACCACCAGCATGACGGCCGAGAGCTGGTCGATCCATATCCCGAATGTGACGCTGAAATCCCCGACCACGAGCCACTCGAACCTCTGCGAACCGTCGATGAGGGTGTCGCCCATGACGACGTCCCATACGACCAGGAACGAGAGGCACATGGCGCCCAGCGCGCCCCCGATGGCGTAGACCGCCCCATCCTCCCACCACAGGGTGCGCTTGGGCAGCAGGGCTATGAGAATGAACGCGGCGAAGGGGAAGACCGGGATGAGCCACGCGTACTCCAGCAATCTACCACCTCAGTATGTTGATCTTGTCCACGTCCACGGTCTGGTATCTCCTGTACACCGACAGTATGATGGCCAGGCCCACGGCGACCTCGGCGGCCGCGATGGCGATCGAGAAGAGGGCGAACACCTGCCCCGTCGAGTCGACCGTCGTGTGCAGCGTCGAGTGATACGAGCTGAACATCACGAGGTTGATGTTCGCGGCGTTGAGCATTATCTCTATGCACATCAGGACGACGATGGCGTTCCTGCGCGTGAGGACGCCATACGCCCCGATGACGAACAGGAGGGAGCTGAAGACCAGCCAGTACTCGATCGGGATCATTCCTTCTCCTCCTTCGCCAGGAACACGCCGCCGAGGATGGCGACGAGCAGCAGCAGGCCGATCATGAGCACGACGAGCGCGTACCCTGATGACGACGAGTCCCCGAACATGGTCCACGACACGTTCTCGTTCGTGATGGGATCCATATCCCCCTCGGGCCATGACACGCCCGTCACAGCGAGCACGAACAGGAGCGCCAGCAGGACGAGGAAGAAGCCTTTGATCACTCCGTCCCTCTTCATCGTCTCTCACTCTCCATGATCTCGCGCTTGGTGAGCATGATACCGAACAGTATTACGACGACGACCGCACCCACATAGACCAGTATCTGCACGATGGCCACGAACTCCGCGTTGAGCATGACATACAGGCACGCGACGGAGACGAAGCATGTCGCAAGGGCGATCACGCTGTGCATTATCTCCCTCGAATGTATGACCATGAGCGCGGACACGAGCGCGCACGCGGCGAGGAACACGAACACTAACAGCTCCCAGGTCATTTCTGCACCCCCGGCATCTCGATCGCTTCGAACTTGCACGCCTTGAAGCACCTGCCGCAGCCCACGCACTTCTCGAGGACGAACACCGCCCTCTTCTTCGGCTTGCCCTTCTTGCCGTCCTTGAGGACCTTCTCAGTGCCAGGCATCTCGAGCATGTATATCGCGTCGGCAGGGCACGCACGCGCGCACGCGCCACAGCCCGTGCAGCTGTCGAGGACGAGCTTCGGCTCGGGCATCTCGAAGTACGATTCGTACACCTCGACCATGGTCAGGGCCTTCTCTGGACACACAACGGCGCACTTCTGCTGTGAGTTGCATTTCGCGAGGTTGATCGCCGGTTTCTTCTTACCGACATTCTCGATGGGCATCATCGCGATGCACATCTCGGGACACTCGCCCGCGCACTTCTCGCAGCCCGTGCACTTGGACAGGTCGAGCATCGGCAGGAGCCTCTTCGTCCTCTCCTCCACGAACGAGTCCGCGAACCTGTCGTCCCTGATGTCCTTGGGGCCGAGCCTGAACTTCTCCCGGTCGCCGTCAGCCAGCTCGAACTCGGTCGTCATGTGCAGGGCGCACGTAGGGCACACCTCGGCGCAGAAGCCGCAGAACAGGCACCGGCCCAGGTCCACGCCCGGCCGCTCGATCTTACCCAGCTCAGGGTCCTCGAGCTTCTCGAGCCACATGCAGTCGTTGGGACATATAACGACGCAGTTCCCACAGCCGATGCACTTCTTGAAATCGAGCACGTGCTTCCCGCGGTACACCTGCGGCAGGACCAGCTTCTGGTGCGGGTACAGGACCGTGTTGGGCTTGCCCGTGATGAGCGAGCGGACCAGCTGCCTGCCAGTGCGCATCATGGGACGCAGCACATACCCGACGAAGCTCACCTTGCCCCTCTCCGCGTCCGCCATTCAGAACCACCCCAAGGTCTTCAGTCCGGCGGCGATCAATAGGTTCACCATCGCCAGTGGCAGGAGCCTCTTCCAGCCCAGGTTCAGTATCTGGTCGACCCTGACCCTCGGGAGGGACCATCTCATCCACTCGATGATGACGAACACGATGTACGCCTTGATCAGGAACCATATCTCGTCCGGGATGATGGCCGGCCCGTTCCACCCGCCCAGGAACAACGCGGTCGCGAGAGCGCCGCCCGCGTACCCTCTCAGATAAGAGGTCATCATGAAGAAACCGAAGCGCATGCCGCAGTACTCCGTGGTCCATCCCTCGACGAGCTCCGCCTCTGCCTCCGGCAGGTCGAAGGGCGTGACCTCGACCTCGGCGGCCATGCAGACCAGGAACACGATGAATCCTATGAAGAGCGGGATTGCGAACCATATGTCCGCCTGAGCCTCGACGATACCCACGAACCCGAAGTCGCCTGCCAGGAGGAAGACGCTCGCGACAGCGAGCAGGAGCGGTATCTCGTAGCTCATCATCTGCGCGGCGGACCTCATACCACCTATCAGCGTGTACTTGTTGTTCGAGGACCATCCAGCGAGCAGTATCGAGAACGGGGCGATGGAGAACGCGGCAAAGGCGAACAGGGCCCCGGCGGGCACGAACGCTCCATCGATGTTGGTCGCGATGCCGAAGCGGGGGCTCAGGGGTATCGTGGCGAGTATCAGGAACGACGAGCTGACGAATATGACCGGGGCGAGGATGAACCCGAGCCTGTCGGCGTCCCTGGGCGTGATGATCTCCTTCACGAACAGCTTCATGCCGTCCGCGATGTTCTGAAGCCAGCCGCCGATCCTGTAGCCCACGTAGTAAGGCCCGTAGAAGTCGAATATGCGCCCGCTCAGCTTCCTGTCGAGCCAGATGAAGTTGAGGACGTTGACGATGGCGACGATGAGGACCACGAGCACCTCCAGGAGGATGGTCATGACGGCGATGTGCCCGTCCGATGCCGCGAGGTCGCCTACGCCGGTGAAGAAGTCGCCGAACACCCATGGCAGGAAGTCTCCGAGCCAGTACCACAGGTTGTTGACGAGGTCCACGAGCCAGACGATTATGATGTTGCAGAATTCGTACAGGTTCATGGCCTCACCTATCGTTCTCGCCGATACACATGTCGAGGCCACCCATGATGGCCACGACGTCAGCGACCTTGTAGCCCACCAGGAACTTCGGGGCTGCGGACACCGTCACGAATATCGGGCTGCGGATCTTGAGCCTGTAGGGCCTGTCCGTCCCGTCGCCCACGGCGTACATCATGCCCTCGCCCCTCGGGTCCTCGACCCTGGCCATGCCCGTGCCTTTGGGGGCGTTCCTGGGCGCGACGACCCTCCACCTCCCCTTGGGCATGTTCTGGATGGCCTGGCGGATGATCCTGCAGCTCTCCCACATCTCGTCCATCCTGACCCGGTACCGGGCGAAGCAGTCGCCCTCGGTCCGGGAGCAGACCTCGAAGTCCATGTCAGCGTACGCCTCATAGGGCCTGTCCTTGCGCAGGTCGTACTTCGCCCCGCTGGCCCTCAGCGGCGGGCCCGTGACCCCGAGGTTCATGGCGTCGTCCCTCTTGAGTATCCCGACGCCTTCGTTCCTCATCATGAAAATCTTGGAACCCTCGTAGAGGTCCTCGTATTCCCTCAGCCGCTGCTCCGTGTAATCGCATGCGCGCAACGCCTCCTTGTCCCAGCCCGGCGGGATGTCGTGCGCGACCCCGCCGATGCGCGGG
>JAABQR010000013.1 GCA_011391345.1 Methanobacteriota archaeon
GCGCGTATCAGGTGGAAGTCATCTTCAATTATCCAGGAATAGGATATCGGACGATACAGGCCATCTACAGCCTGGACTTCCCGATACTGCAGTTCATAGTCGTTATCGGCGGAGTGGCTGTCGTCTTTGCGAACTTCATCGGAGACATCGTACTCCTGTACATAGACCCGAGGATCAAGATATCCTAGGAGGTGAGAGGGATGTCAAGTCGGAACTCCAACCCATCGAAGCCCCGTAAGACCCACCTCCTCAACGAAGTCAGAGCCGAGAAGCTCCACCTTCAGAGCGTCCGTCTGATGGAGGTGTCTAAGCTGGTGGTCAAGAACCCGATGGGTCTTGCGGGCGTGCTCATACTGGCATTCTTCATCACGCTGACATTCTTCGGCCCGGAGATTGCTCCTTATGATACGAGCAACCTCGGCCTCGGCAAATGGAAGTTGCCGTCCGTTTTCGCCACCGACACGCCCCCCTCGTTCGAGTACCTGACATTGATGTTGCCGGGCGCCGTCGGGATCATCGTCTCAGCTATCGCCCTGGTGGCGTCGCTCATCCGGGTTAAGGACTGGAGACTGAACAAGTCGATTCAGGTCTCCGCCCTGGTGGCGTCCTCCGCCCTCGTGTTCTTAGTCAGCGTCGACTACAACGGCGACCTAGACATAGGCCGACCGTGGTGGTTGTACGTCCTCTCCGTTTCTGGGCTGTCCCTTACGATGCTGTCGCTGGGGACGCGGGCACGCAAGAAAGCCGAGCGGAGGCGCGTGCGGGCCGTGGGCATATTCGCATCCATCCTGCCGATGCCACTCCTCGCGGTTCCCGCCGTGGTCGAACTCGGCAGCTCCGAGTTGCCCCTATTCCTGCTCGGGGCCTATATCGTCAGCAGCTTCTCCTACGCTATCGCCGGCGCTTGCTTCGTAAGCGCCTACAAGAAGCCTCCCGCGGTGGAGGCGAGGGCGATATCCGAGGGCAAGGCGACCAATGTCCCGCCCCGCGCCAGGATAACGTCGTTGGCCAAGATGTTGGGTGCCGTCGCCGCGTTCGCAGCCATCGTGACGGGCATCATGGCCTACATGGCGGGGAACTGGACGACTCATTGGATGGGTACGGACTCGTTCGGCGCGGACATCCTGAGCCAGCTGTTGTACGGTGCCAGGACGTCCATGATAGTGGGGATATTCTCCGCCGTCATCGCATCCGTGCTCGGCGCGTTGATCGGTCTCTACTCGGGATATGTCGGTGGCTGGGTGGACGAGATCATCATGAGGGCGAACGACATCGTCCTGTCAATACCTTGGCTGGTGCTGATGATCATCGTCGCGGCGATGCTCGGCACGATAGACCTCCTGGGCCTGATATTGATCATAGGGTTCACCGGATGGTCCCCGACAGCGAGGATGGTAAGGGCCCAGGTGCTCTCGATAAGGGAGAGGCAGTACATCGAGCGCGCCCGCGCAATAGGCTCATCCGACCTCGGCATAATCAGGAGGCATGTGTTGCCAAACTCGTTCCCGCTCGTGTTCGCCAACACAATCCTGACCGTGGCGGTGTCGATCCTGTCCGAGGCGACCCTCAGCTTCCTGGGCATGCGCCCGGTGGGGATCGTCACATGGGGCACGATGCTCGACTACGCCGCGGACGCGAACGCCTTCTCGATAGGCCTGCATTGGTGGATTGTCGCGCCTGGCCTATGCATAGTCGCCGTCGTTCTGGGGTTCACCTTGTTGGGTTACGCCCTTGATGACATCCTCAACCCGAAGTTGCGTAAGCGCTGAGGCTCTTCCGAGGGCGCATGCGCCAGCTCTTCATGGGTGCGTTCACGGGGCCCGCTCACGAGCGCCGAGGCCGTGACTATGCGCATTCATCCCATGGGCCAGCGCACTGACACTGGCTATCACGGAACAAACTCATATATAGCATCAAGTGCCTAACCGCTTCCGACAGCCAGCGCTGGGTGTTGGCGTCGACAGGGGGGTAGGTGGCACGGCGGGGCGACGGCCTGACATTGAGACTCTTCAGACCTTCTACGCCGCAACCGCATGTAGAGCACATGTCCGCTCCATGCTTCTCTCTAGTCGGCTCGACGCCATTCTGCTGGCAGGACACAGCCGAATAGGGAGGAAGACTCGTGGATAAGAGTGGCATGAGAATGAGAGCTTCGAGAACGACATTGTGCGTCGCTATTTTGTGCGCGGTCTTGATGTTGGGTTTCCCATCGTTCATGAACGACGCGGAGCCAATCAGCGCCGTGGACAACGTCGCGGCGTTGGACGATGTCGACAGACTGTTCTCGATTGGCACATCAGATCTGACAATCTCGACCCTGAACCCGTTCCAGTACACCATGGCCGATGAGTACACGGTGATATGGTTGTGCATGAGCACGGTCCTGACCTACGGCCTCGACATGGGTCTGCAGGGGGACCTTGCGAAGTCGTGGGAGACCTCGGATGACGGTCTCACATGGACGATCGAGATCGTCGATAACGCGTACTTCTGCGACCCGACGGACCCGACAGTCGAGGACCCAACGCGCCTTGTCACCGTGGATGACATCATATACACATACTGGGCCGTGCAGAACTTCAAGAGCAATCTGCACTTCTATCTCCCGGGCGGGCCCGCGGACGGCACCGACCCCACGATAGCGTCCATGACGGCCGACGGGGACTTCAAGATGACAATCGTCCTGGACCACTCGTTCGCCCCGTTCCTGGCCGCATTGACGACGATCCCGATCATACCTAGGTACTACTGGGAGCCGCAAGAGTCCGGATCGGGTGACCCGACAGGGTGGACGCAGGCACTGCCTATCGGCTCTGGCGCGTTCTACTACGGCTTGGACGGCCTGCCGACCGCTGGTGAGGCGCCGCTTCTCAGGAACCCCTGCTGGTTCCAAGAGAAGAACCGCGGCTGGCAGATACACGTGGACACCCTCAAGCTGAAGGACATGACCGATTCGAGCACGGCTTGGTCGAACCTGAAGATCGGAGAGATAGACTGCATGATTGGCGTCCAGCCATCCACGTACACTGAGGAGCTGCCGACGTTGGATGATGTGATTGGGTTCGCCCAGAGCACCGGCTTCGTATACGAGTTCAACCTCAACCAGCTCACGCCGGAGAAGAGGGACGAGCTAGGGTGGTACCAGGGAGGCGCGTACAACAACCAGATCCTGCTAGACCCCGAGGTCAAGATGGCGATGGCTATGTGCGTGAACAAGACCTTCTTTGTCGAGGACGTCCT
This sequence comes from Methanobacteriota archaeon, assembly GCA_011391345.1. GTDB lineage: Archaea > Thermoplasmatota > Thermoplasmata > UBA10834 > UBA10834 > UBA9653. The sequence continues at coordinate 3,241 of JAABQR010000013.1, forward strand.
CATGGGCCTCGGCTCGTACGCCGACTCCCTCGTCCCGGATATCAACCCGTGGTATCACAGGTACGAGAACCCGGTTTCATTCGACACCGCGGCTGCCAGGCAAATGTTGATGGCTGACGGGTGGAACATGGACCTCGCTGGCAACCCAGCGTCGGCGGACCAGACGCCGCTCTACGGGATATTCGAGGGAGAGCTCCAGCCGCTCGAGTTCAGGTTCGTCACGCTGAACGACCCAATCGAGTGGCAGCAGGGCGCTCAGTTCATGGTGGAGTGGTGCGCGGAGGCAGGGGTCAAACTGAATCTTGAACTCGTTGCCCCGAACCAGATGAACACCATCTGGTACTACGGCGACTACGACACTTGGCTGTGGGA
>JAABQR010000014.1 GCA_011391345.1 Methanobacteriota archaeon
GGCGAATAGGATCGAATAGAACGCGACCTTCCTGCCCCTGCCCCTGGCCCTCTCCAGTCCCTTGACGTAGCCTCTGGCTAGAAGGAACGACCATATCGCGAGGACGAGGAACCCAAGGCCTATGACCGTGAATATCGCGGCCGCGTTCTCGGCCATCCATGGGGACAGGGTCGCTTCGAGCGCCTCCGCACCCTCCGGTGTGTCCGCTATCGATGCGACTGCCAGCGCCCAAAGCCCGCTCCCGAGCATCTGGATGCCAGATACCACCTGAACCAGGGCCAGCACCGTGACGCCGAAAGGCCTCTTCCTCTTCGCGGAGCCAGGATTGGTCATGCTGGGCTTCGACCCTTTGGCCGTCGCCCATGCCCTGCTCTGCGGGCTGTGAATGCAAAGTCTTCAATACCGCCACGCGTTCTCGTGGCTGGGTGCGCCTGGCCCAGGGAGCGTGATCAAGATGGAAGGTTGGTTCGTACTTTCGCTCTCGGTCGCGCTGTTCTGGGGACTCAGCGGCATATTCGCCAAGTACAGCACTGGACGGCTGGGCGTCGCCCGAGTCGCGCTCATCATAGCCGTCGTCGAGGGGATATTCTACTCAATTGCATATCTCGCGTGGCGGGACACGTCCATCCATATCAGCTTCTGGGACGCGGTGCTCGCCGCATCGTCCTGCATCATCGGCATCTCTGGATACCTCTGCTACTTCGAGTCCATCCTTGAGGGACAAGTGGCGATAGTCGGGGCAATCTCCGCCGCCTACCCCGTGCTTGTAGTGGTGGGCGCGCTGCTCCTCCTGGCCGAAGGCCTCACATCTGTCCAGATGCTCGGTGTCGTGGCGATCATAGGGGGTGTCATGGCGCTGTCCTATGAGCCGAACCCCGGCGCGGCCAATTCCCTCAGCAGGAGGTCCCTCGTGTTCGCGCTCCTCGCGTTCTTCGCCTGGGGGGCGTGGAGCCTGACGTCGAAGGTCGCTGTTGATGCAGTCTCGGCCGGCAACCTGTTCGGATTCTATGTGATATCGTCCCTCACTGCTCCGGTTCTGTACGCATGGGTCAGGAGGGTGCGGCCCGCCCACTTCAAGGGAGAGAACCCGACGAAGCTCGCGTGGACGATGGGTGCCGTCGCGCTGATGCTGAACGTCATCGGAGCGTTCGCATACACATATGCGCTCGAGGGAGGCAACGCTTCGTTAGTTGTCCCTGTCACCAGCGCTTATCCTATCGTGACCGCCATTCTCGCGGTGATGCTTCTGAAGGAGCGGGTGACCTGGCCGCAGGCCGCCGCCCTTCTCGTGGTCGTCGCCGGCCTCGTCATGATAGGCATCACGGTGTGAGGTCCAGCACTTCTCTCGCCCAATCGCAAGTGTGGCAACCTAGATATATGGACATGGCCTACAGCAGCCCGGGCCTGTAGTGTAGCTCGGACATCACTGGGGCCTCCGGTGCGCCCAATTGCGCGGGGAGAGCCTCGAACTCGGGTTCGAAAGGCCGCTCGCATGCGGTCCGGAATTCCCGACAGGCCCGCCTCCCGCTCCATCATGCTATTATACCAGCCGGTCTTTTTCAGGGCGATGCATCTCACATCGAAGGAGGAGCGCACTCTCGCTGGGGAAGAGGGCCCTGGACGTCAGAATGCCATGGAACTCCTTGTGGCAATCGGTGACATCTACGGTGCCAGAAGGCTGATACCGATCACTTCCGCGCAGGTGTCGGGTGCGTCCTTCAAGACCATCGGTGATGCCGGGATCAGGTTCCTCGAGGATTTCTCCAAGGAGGCGAAGGCCACCGTTCGCGCCTCAGTCAACCCACTTGGGCTGGACATGAAGCGCTGGCGGTCCATGGGCATCGAGAGGGATTTCAGAGCGAAGCAGGCCAGGATCGTGTCCGCATATGCGTCCATGGGGCTCGAACCCCTGTACACATGTACCCCCTATCTGTCCGGGAACAGGCCGAGGGCAGGACAGCACGTCGCGTGGGCGGAATCCTCGGCGACGGTCTTTGCGAATTCGGTCCTCGGCGCGCTGACGAACAGGGAAGGCGGTCCGTCCGCGCTCTCGGCTGCGATCATAGGGAAGACGGCGGAGTACGGGCTTCATCTGAAGGAGAACAGGCACCCGAAGGTCAGGATAGACATGGAGGGGATCCCGCCTGGCCTTGTTCCTCTCGCAGGCTACGTCGTGGGCAGGATAGCAGGGAACAGGATACCGTATCTCCCTGGCCTGTCCCTGACTCAGGACGAGCACAAGGCTTTCGGCGCGGCGATGGCTGCCACAAGCGCGGTCTCCATGTACGTCCATACTGAGAGAGGGCGCGCGTCGCGCGTCGACACCTCGCGGGTCGAGGAGTGCGTATCACTCCCGGAATCAGAGCTCGTCGAGTGTCAGGAGTCGCTCGCCGGCGACTCGTCGTGGGACCTTGTGACCATAGGCTGTCCGCACTGCTCGCAGGCGGAGCTCAGGTCAATGGCCAAGTACCTGAAGGACAGGAAACCCAGGAAGGACTCCGATGTGTGGTTCTGCACGTCGAGGGCCGCATATGCAGCGTGTCCGGACGCGGTGAGGGTGCTGAACAGATTCGGCAAGGTCCTCTGCGACACATGCATGGTCGTGTCCCCGATCGAGAGCATGTACAAGAGGACCGCCTCGGACTCGGGCAAGGCGATGGTGTACCTGCCGACACTGGGCAAGCAGAAGGCTACATTCCGGACGACGAGACAGCTCCTGGAGGCGATCTCACGATAATCAAGGGTAGGAAGATACGAGCGGGCGAGGCCGAGGGCAAGGCCCTTGCGTTCCAGACCCCGCTCTCGTTCCTGGGCGGCGTCGACACGGCCACTGGAAGGATAATCGATCCCGAGTGCGACTGCAAGGGCAGCTCTGTCGCGGGGTCGGTGCTGTGCTTCCCCTACGGCAAGGGTTCGACCGTGGGCTCGTATTCGATGTATCAGCTGAAGGTCAACGGCTTGGCCCCGTGCGCCATCGTGAACTCATCGGCCGAGCCCATCGTGGCTACGGGCGCGATCATGTCCGGCATACCGATGGTCGATGGCATAGACGTCTCCCTGATCAGGACTTGCGACGACGTCTGTGTGGACGCGGATCATGGCACGGTCGACCTCAGGAACGTGGAGGAGAGACGGGTCATCACGGACGTGGTAAGGCACAGGGGGAGGGTGCTCCTCCTGCAGAGGAGCAAGAGCGTCGGCTCCTACAGGGGCCAGTGGGCCGGCGTGTCAGGGTACATCGAGCTCGGGGAGTCTCCGGAGACCGCGGCCAGACGGGAGCTCGAGGAGGAGGTCCGTTTGGGCGGCGCTCGCCTGGCGAGGTCGATAGACGCTGAGAGCTTCAGGGACGGCGAGGTCGTCTGGACGGTCCACTCGTTCCTGTTCGACGTCCGCGACCCCAAGGTCAAGATGGACTGGGAACACCAGGCGTACGAGTGGGTTTCCCCCGAGGACCTGTCGAAGTACCCGACCGTGCCCGGACTGCAGAAGCTCGTGTGCAAGCTCTTGAGCTGAGGTCAGCCCCGGATAGTGTGGTCTACCTCCCTCTCCAGGAGGTTCAGTTGGTGGCTCTC
>JAABQR010000015.1 GCA_011391345.1 Methanobacteriota archaeon
TGAACCCCTCCTTGAACTGCAGCACATAGGACTCGAACTTGGTCCTCTCCACTTTGGGCTCCTTGAGCAGGACGATCGTGCTCAACCCGACGAGCATGATGCCTGCGGAGACGATCAGGGTGATGTCCAGCCTGTCGAGGGTGTAGGCGACATATCCTCCGATCATGTACGCGGCGCCGTTGACGACGAACATGACCGCGTTCGAGTAGCCCATGATCTTGGTGAATTCCTTCTCTCGTTTCAGCTCGACCAGGGTGTCGTACACGTACGGCGTGTCGCCGCTGACTACGAAGCAGACCCCCAGAGCCCATATCGCGTTCGAGATGAGGTATTGGTTGAAGGTCGTGCTCAGGCCGAAGCCCAGGAGCCCGACTGCGAACAAGACCTCCCCCAGGAATAGGACCACCTTCCTGCCGTACTTGTCGCCGATGAGGCCGGTCGGTATCTGGAACACGATCATCGTGATCCAGAACGCCATGTCTATGACCGTGATCAGGAACAGGTCGTCCATGTTCTTGTTGGCCCACAGGGTCCAGAACGGACCCCACATGGCGAACGACGTGACCGCGCGGTAGATGTAGAACCGTTTGATGCGGCTGTCGCCCTCACTCATGGCTGCCTGAATCGCGAAGGTGGTAAAATAACCGTCGTCATCTCGTCAGGAAAGTGACTTTGGGGTTTCGAAGGGTTTGGGGTCAGTTAGCCGGTCCGTCACAGCTTCTTCTGGACGCAGTTCATGCCGACCTTCGGGAGCATCTTCACGATCGGTTCCGGGTCCAGCATCTCTGGCGGGAACACGCCCTTCTGGGTGATCTTCCCCTGGGCGAACAGCATCGCGCAGACCGCGAGTGGCGCGCCGACGGAGTATCCGGTGGCGCTGTGCCCGTACTTCTTGTAGGTCTTCTCGTGGTCCAGTTCGGTGTAGATGAAGTATCCTGCCTCCTTGCCGTCCTTGAGGCCCTTCGTGATGCTCCCGATGGCGCAAGCGCCCTTGGCCTTGTCTCCGAGGGTCGACGGGTCTGGAAGGACTGCGGCCACGACATCCCTTGGCGCTACCTTTGCGCCCTTCACGTCGATTTTGTTTGGCGAGTCGAGGCCGAGCTTCCCGAGCATCTTGATCGCGTCGACATACTCATCTCCGAGAGCAATCTTGAAGTCGCAGTAGTCGCACCCCTTGCCGAGCACCTTGCCGATGAAGGTCGGGAGGGTCTCCTGCTCCTCATGGTCCACGTTGTACACGTTGAGGTCCCCGACAGGGTCAGGGAACGGGAACTTCTCCTTGCCGCTGAATGCTGGGAGCTTCCTGTACGCCCCGTTGCCGTAGTACGTCGCGGGCATCAGGACCTCCTCGATGAGTGTCTCAGGGGACCACAGGGGAGCGAACTCGTATCCTTCGACGTAACCGTTGTCGCCGTCCCTTACCAGTATCTCTTTGACCCTGTCCAGCTTGTCCGCGCCGAGCCTGGCGAAGACGTTGGACAGTCCTGGGTCGCACCCGAGGCCCATCATGCCGGTGAGGCCGGCCTTCTTGAAAGCGCCGTCCTTCTTCATGTGCACCTGGGCCGGTGTCTCCTTGATCACACCGCCGGCAGGCGTCTTGTCGATGGCGATGTCCCAGGCCATGTCAGCGTAGTTCGCCTTTGCCTTCAGGCAGGCGTCCATGATCTTGAGGTTGAACCTCGGTATGACCCCGTTCAGGACGATGTCCACACCCTTGAACGCCTTGGCCATGCCGTCAACGTCGGAGGCGTCGACCTTCTTCACCTTCACCTTGTCGTTCGAGATCTTCTTCTCCGCCCTCCTCGCCCTCTCGAGGTTGAGGTCCGCGAGAATGACCTGGTCGAACTCCTGCGAGTTCGCAAGTATCTCTGCGGTGACGGAGCCCACAGCTCCAACTCCAAGCATCATTGCCTTCATTCTTTCACATTCACCACGGACCCTCCTGAAAGACAAGATGGTCCGCATAATCGCGATTGCTTCGACCTTATTTAATGTATGCGGGCCCGGTTAGGACCGGGTTTAAAGGGCTCGTATTAGGGTGGACGGAATTCGAAGACCGAGCGACGACTTCGAGCATTGTTCGAAGACGGCGCCATGTGCCTCATGTGAGTTCCGCGACCTTGACGGCCATCCCATGCCTCGCGAGCTCCCGCGGCCACGGCTCCGGGTCGAGCAGCTCCGGTGTGAATGTGCCCATCCTCTTGATGTCCCCTCGCGCGATCATCTCAACACCTATGGCCGGGGGCACACCGGTCTGGAACGCGGTCGCGGTGACGCCGTGCTCTCGAAGCCTCCAGTCTTCAGCTGCTGGATGGTTCCGTGAGGGCGTCAACCCTTTCCCTTCCCAACGGACGGGAACCGCCCAAGGTCCCTGTGCGGAAGGAACATGGCCTTCGCGAACTCGGACTGGAAGTCCTTCTCCGCGGCCAGCTCGATGTACTCGACCTTCTTCGAGAGCTTCTCGGCCAGGTCCCTCACGTGGGTGGATTTCAGTGCCATCCGGGCACCGGATCCCGCGGCGTTCCCCACGAACCTGATCCTATTCACTGGAATGTCCGGATACATGCCGATGGTCACGGCGCTCGATGCGTCGACATACGTGCCGAAGGCCCCCGCAGCGTAGACACGCTTCAGGTCCTGGCACTTCACCCCGAGCTTCCTCATCAGCGTAGAGACGCCGGTGAAGATCGCCGCCTTCGCGAGCTGTATCTCCTCGATGTCGTGCTGCGCGACCGTGATATCCTCGCCCGTGTCAGTATCCTTCCCCCAGACGAGGACATACTCCCTGACCCCGTCGGGACCTTTCCTGACCCTCTTGTCGCCCTTGTTGTCCGTGATCCTTCCAGATGGGTCGATGATGCCGCTCCTGAACATCTCCGCGATGGCATCGACTATCCCTGAGCCGCAAATGCCCCTGGGGCGCGCGTCCTCGATCGTCTGTAGCCTGACATCCTTGGTGGCCGGGTCTATCCAGACTCGTTCGATGGCGCCTGTGGACGCCCTCATGCCGAACCTTATGTGCGCTCCCTCGAACGCAGGTCCAGAAGCGCACGAGCAGCAGACGAGCCTGTCCTTGTTGCCCGCTATGATCTCGGTGTTGGTCCCTATGTCGATCATCATGCCGATCTGCTTGTCCATGTACAGTCCGCTCGAGACCAGGTCCGCGATCGCGTCCGCTCCGACGAACCCTGCCACGTTAGGCAGTGATGACACCTTGCCGAAGGGATAGATGTCCACGCCCATCTGGCCCGCGTCGTACACAAGCGATGTACGCACGGCAGGTGCGTACGGCGCCGACGCGAGATGTATCGCCGGTATCCCGAAGAAGATATGGTGCATCGCGGTGTTGCCAACGACCATCACTTCGAGGATGTTCTCCTGCGGGACACCGGAGGAGGACGACAGCTTCGATATGAGCGAGTTCAGACCTTCGAGTATCACCTTCTGGAGCCGCTCGTTCCCGTCCGGCGTCTTGGTTGTGAATGTGATCCTGGACATCACGTCCTCGCCGAACGGTATCTGCGGGTT
>JAABQR010000016.1 GCA_011391345.1 Methanobacteriota archaeon
ACCGGCTGCGCCGTCTTGGAGACGGGGATGGACTCGCCGGTCAGCATCGACTCGTCTATGTCCAGGTTCGCCGCCTCGAAGATCCGCGCGTCAGCGGGGACCTTGTCGCCGGCCTCGAGCATGAGGACGTCCCCGGGGACGACCTCCGCAGCCTTGACACGCGTCTCGAGGACGCCGCCGTGCTCGCCCCCACTCCGCCGGAGCAGCTCCGCCTCCAGACTCGTCATCGACTTAAGCATCTGGAGGGCCTTCTCCGCGCGGTACTCCTGTATGAACCCCATCAGAGTGTTGAAGATGATTATGACCGCGATGACGGCCATGTCTACGGCCTTGCCCGCGAGGAACGAGATCACCGCGGCGGCCGCGAGGACCGCGTTCAGTGGGTTCTTGAGCTGGGCCAGGACCATCTCGGGGATGTCTATCTCGCCCTCTCCGGGTATCTCGTTCCTGCCGTGCTGTTCCAGGCGCCTCCTCGCCTCCTCGGCCGTCAAGCCGAGGGCCGAGGACCCGAGCCTGCTGAAGGCCTCCTCAGCCTCAAGGCTGTGCCACGCCACCTCTCTCTGAGCGCCCTCTCCGGGGCCGCTTGGCACGGGGTCGCGCATGTCAGATACGTCCTCTGGACTCTGGCGTCTCCGTCCTGGTCCGAGCGGGTCCCTCACTCGTCCCCGTCGTTCAGCACGAGGTGCTCCATCAGGTCGTTCCAGGACACGATTCCGACGAGGCGCTTGCCCTCGACGACTGGGATGCTCCTGAGGTCGAACTCCACCATGTTGTTGGCAGCGGTCATGATGGTGTCGTCCGGCCGGAGGGTCACCGCCGCACCGTGCATGATGTCCCCCACATCCTTCGCGAAGGTCTTCCAGTACCTGGAGATCGAGAAGTTCATCCCGACGCTCACGACCCTGAGGAGGTCCAGCTTCGTGACGGTCCCGATGAGTTCGCGCCCCTTCACGACCGGGAACACGTTGTAGTTGTGGGCCTCGAACAGGCGGTGCAGCTCCTTCACGGTCGTCCTCTCGGTCACGGTCACGAGGTCTCTGCTCATCACCCCGCTCACCCGGATCTCCCTCACCTTCCCCAGCAGGGTCTCCGGCTGCTTCCTGTCCCACTTCCTGATCGGCGTGTCTGCCACCTCCCTCTAGCGGCCCGTATAATGCCGGAGGTGCTGAATACCCTTTCGCCGGCCGGGCAGCCGTCAGAACAGCTTCCCGACGGCGAGGACGACCAGGATGCCGGCTGTGTTGAGGACGAAGCACATAGCCGCGAACACCTTCATGCTGACCTTGGTGAGGCCCGCCATCAGGACGACCCCGAACTCGTCGGGGAGGGGGCTGGCTATCACGAGCCCCGCGATCCCCAGGGAGATGTAGAACGCCACCCTTGGCGGCACCCTACGTCTCATCAGCCCGTCCAGCATCGCGAAGGCCTTCGACTTCAGTAGCCGGTCTATCTCGTACTGGAAGGTCACCCTGACGAACTTGAAGAGCAGGAGGTCGGAGACGAGGGCACCGGTCCCAGCGATGACCCCCGCCGCGAGGAGGTTCACGTCCCCGGCGATCGTGAGCAGTATGGCCACGCCGAACGGGGCGCCGAATCCGAAGGCGAAGAGCATCCCTCCGAAGAACGCGGACAGGTACCCCATGTCCCCCAGCTCGTGGAAGAAGGATTGGATGCTGTCGTCCCTGAAGAGCGCGAAGGCAACGACCGCGACCAGCACCAGCATGATGAGCTTCGGGTACTTGATGAGGACCAGCGCGTCCCAGGTCCAGTCGACGATCCGCTTGACGGCGCGGCTCTTGACATCCACGGCCCGGTATCTGCAGGGCGGGTAATCAGGGTTGCTGGTCCATGCCCTGCGCAACCCTTTTCTACCCGCCCCTCGATTCGACACCCGCGCGGGAGCGCGCGCGAGGGCTGCCCAAGGCTATGGCATTGTCTGTGTGGGTCAATTCTCTTTGATGCTGCCGAGAATGGTGCTGGGCTTGTCATGTGGTCCTTCTAGCGACTGCGAGGTAGTGCAACATGCCAACAGTAGCAGGCTACGAGAAGGAGTATGTGTCTAGGACCAAGAGATCGAGAGCGCACTTCGAGCAGGCGAGGAAGCTCCTCCCTGCCGGTGTCGAGAGCAACGTGCGGTTCTTCGAGCCGTACCCGTTCTATGTGAAGAGGGCCAAGGGCCCGTACATATACGATCTGGACGGCAACAGGATCGTCGACTTCGCGCTCGGCTACGGGCCCATGATCCTGGGCCACAACCATCCTGAGGTCGTCAAGGCCGTCAAGGAACAGGTCGGGAAGGGCACGATGTACGGCGCGTCCCCTGACCTCGCGATCGAGTATGTGCGCATGGTCCAGAAGGCCATGCCGTCGATCGAGATGTTCAGGTTCGCCAACTCCGGCACCGAGGCCACGATGCATCCGATCAGGGTCGCGAGGGCATACACCGGCAAGGAGAAGATCGCCAAGGCCGAGGGCGCGTATCACGGAGGACATGACTACGCGCTCCAGGGCGTGGACATCCCTGAGGATATGCTGAAAGACAACAGGAACCAGCCGTCCGTGCCGTACGGGAAGGGCATACCGAAGAGCATCTCGGACCTGGTCGTCCTCTACCCGTTCAATGACTGGGCAGCGACCGAGGAAGTGATCACGAAGAACGCGGACGACCTTGCGGCCGTCATCATCGAGCCTGTCCAGGCGGGCGGGGGATGCTTCGTCCCCAGGGACAACTACCTCAAGAAGCTGAGGAAGCTGACGAAGGACCTCGGCATCGTGTTCATCTTCGACGAGGTCCTGACGGGTTTCAGAGTGGCACGTGGAGGCGCCCAGGAGAGGTACGACGTCAAGCCGGACCTCACATGCGTGGCCAAGGTCGCTGGCGGAGGCTATCAGCTCGCGGGCTTCGGAGGCAGCAGGAAGATCATGGAGGAGATCGTGCCAAAGGTGGACGGGAACGTGTACCACGGGGGGACATACAACGCCCATCCCGTGTCCGTCGCGGGCGGCCTCAAAACCCTCCAGATACTCTCAAGACCAGGCGCGTACAAGACGATCGACAGGATAGGTGACTCGCTGTTCCAGGGGCTCAGGGATGTCGCGGAGGACAGGGACATCGATGTCTGGATAGAGTCGGTCGGCTCGCTGGGTCAGATGTACTTCACCGACAAGGAGGTCGTCACGTGGAGGGACGCCATCGACATAGACCGCGAGAGGTGGAACCACTGGTTCATGTACTCGCTCGGCAAGGGCGTCTTCTTCGGCGTGCCTCACGCGGACGAGCACTTCTTCACATCAATGGTGCACTCGGAGAAGGACATCCAGTATGCGTTGGAGGTCTCCGACGAGGCGTTCAAGAGGATTGCAAAGGAGTGATTGCGTGCAAAATCCTCCAAACACCTTCCACATATTTCTCAGGGGAAAGAAGAATCAACGATGACATTGCTCCGTCATTCGTTCCCATGAGCGGTCAAGAACCTCCCAGTGAGATCGTGGATGGACGTCGGCTCCTCACCCAAG
>JAABQR010000017.1 GCA_011391345.1 Methanobacteriota archaeon
TGGTCTCGACCTGCACGTGCTTCTCTATGCTCGAGAGGGCGACCTTGAGGTCGGCGACATGCCTGTAGTAGTCGGGTATGTCCTGGCAGCTGATGCAGGGCCAGAATATGTGGGCTGAGTCGAGTGCGTTCGCGACCTTTCCGACGGTGGCGAGGTCCTTGCTCGTCGACATCCGTCTCTTCCCGGTCTCGAAGTCCATGACGCTCGTGCCGTTCCCATCCGTGCAGCAGTATGTCCTCCTACCGTCCAGGACGACATCGTACTTCGGCGTCCGGGCGCAGAGCGTGATGTTCTTCTTGGCCTTCCTTATGGCCTCCTCGACCAGGTTGCCTGGTATCTTGGCGAGGCTCTGCTTCCGGTCCACAAAGCATCCAGCGTCTTCCAGCAATTTCAGACACTCTTCGCTGAACACTTTGATGCCGGCGTTCTCAAGCACATCCAACGTTCCCCAGTGAAGCGACTCCAGGTCGTTGTCCTGGAGCATTCGGAACGCGATCTTTCCTCTCGGGAAGCCTATCATCTAACATTCCCCATGTTTCCCTTCGTCCAGAGCTTGGGCTCCGGTTCTTGGGTGTTGTGTGAGGGTAATGCAAGATAGTATTTATTTGATGAGCTAGTGGGGCGGGCCTGCGTAACTCGAGAGCATGCAGACGAAAGGCTTTAATCGGTAAACGCTTTACGAAGACGGGCCAGCACCAACCATGCGGGGGTAGCCAAGCCCGGTCAACGGCGCCAGATTGAGGGTCTGGTCTCGAAGGAGTCCCTGAGTTCGAATCTCAGCCCCCGCACATCATCTCTTTTTGGCCGTCGTGAGAATCAGAGCGCCTCGGAACATGCGATATCAAGATATACCATCACTGACAATGGACGCGCACAACCGAGAACGCTGAAGGCCTATGCTGGCAATTACACACCTCGTCGTGAGCCTCGTCCTGATCCACATGCTCACGCTCGACAGGAACGATTCTTTCGTTGCCCTCACTTTTGGCGTGTTCATCGACATCGACCATCTGTTCGGGTTGAGGGACTACGTGGGTGACCATGGCGTCGGGAGCGTCCTTGACGTTGACTCGCTCATGGAGGCAGACGGGCAATGGAAATCGATGCTCCACACGCCGACCGCCGTCATGATCGTCGGACCTGTGGCAACCGCGTCCAGGCTCGCGCTTCCACTAATCTTCTGGGGCGTGCACATTATGATGGATTACGTCGAGGACACCTTCCTGGGTGTTTTCTCGGTATGGGAGATGGTCCTGCTGTGCGGCGCCTCGACGGCGCTTATGTGGCTCAGTTTCTGTAGTCATCGCTTGTCTTACCCCGGAAGGAGCCTCGCCGGCTTCCTGAGGTATGAGTGTGCCAGGCTCGTCCGCCCTTTTGGGCGTCTCAGGCACCCATTCTCTGCAACACGTGGTCCGTGAAGCTGCCGGAGCCGTGCCTGCCCCCGAGATCGACCGTTAGATGCCCTGAGGAGTATGTCCCCGAAACCGCTGCCTCGACTTCTCTCGCCTCGCGGGACATGCCGATGTGGTCGAGCATCATGGCCGCCGCGAGGATGGTGGCCGTCGGGTTGGCGATGCCCTTCCCCGCGATGTCCGGTGCAGACCCGTGGGCCGGCTCGAAGACCGAGTGCTCCGGGCCGATGTTCCCCGAAGGGGCGAATCCGAGCCCACCCGCGACGCCAGCGGCCACGTCTGACAGGATGTCACCGTATAGATTGAGCGTCACCATGACGTCGAACCTCCTAGGGTCGGTCACCAAGAACATGGCAGCGGAGTCGACGAGCTGGTCTTTGGCAGCGAGGTCAGGTGCGTTCGCCATCCGTTCTCTGAAGACATCGAGGAACAGGCCGTCGGACCGTCTGAGGACATTCGCCTTATGGACACAGCATATGTCGTGCCGTTTCCGTTCACGCGCATGTCCTATCGCGAAGTCGACTATCCTCTCGCAGCCGCGTCTGGTGACTCGTCTGTGGGTTGTTACTCCCTCGACGTCAACCGCCTCCTCTTGATGGTACAGGCCCTCCGAGTTCTCGCGCACTATGATGATGTCGATGGCCGGTTTGGGAACGGCCCGGACGAGGCTCTTGACGGGGCGCAGGTTCGCGTACAGGTCGAGCGACTTCCTGAATGTGAGGACGGGTGAGGTGTATCCTGGGTCCGAGGAAGATGTCACGGCTCCGAAGAGGGTGCTGTCGCAGGTTCGCATGAGTTCGAGCGTGTCCTCCGGGAGATATGAACGATGCTCGGCAAATGCGCTTTGTCCGATGTCAGCATGAAGCAGTTCGATCCCTGGCGCTACAGCTTCCAGCACCCTGACCGCGCAACCGACGACCTCTAGCCCTATCCCGTCGCCTGGAAGGACGCATATCCGCTTCATGGCAGGCTCAGTCTTGGACAAGCTTGGCGAAGTCCGCGAAGTGCTTCTCGACCCTCGCGATCCTCTTCCTGCTGTCGTGGATGTCCTTCTCCATCTTCGATGTCATGTCGCGCATCTCGGCCAGGAGGCTCTCACCCTCCTTCTCGAGGCTCGCGATCTTCGACTCGTGCGAGAGCGCCTTCGTGGTGTGCTCCTCTATCCGCTTCTCGAGGTCCCCTTGCCTCTCCTTCTCAGCGGTCTTCGAGAAGTAACTCTCGACCTTCGAGTTGAGCATGGTCAGGATGTTCGAGACCTTCTCGAGCTGCTTCTCCAGCCGGTCCACCCTATCCGTGGTGTCAGACATCTTCTCCGAGACGTCCGGGGCCTGCATCGCCTTCTCCATCTCGAACATCCTCGTCTCGACCATGTCGAATTTGCCCTGGAGGCCGGCGACTTCCTGTATGCCTTCCATTATCCTCTCGAGGAGTTCTCTGTCCGGGAACTCGATCGTGACGCTCTCTGAGCTGGGTGAATACGCCTTGAGGGACTGCAGCGTGGCGATGGCGTCCACAGTCGGGAAGCCGCCTCTCATCCTGCCGTCCATACCCTTGAGCGTCGAGATCATCTCGTCGCCCATCTTCACGAGCCACGGGTTCGCCTTACCTATCTTGGTGAGATTCTCAATGACCCCGTCGAGCTCCGCCCCGACCTTGGCGAGGTCGGACTTCTCCATCAGTCTCAGGTCCCTGAGGGCGTCCTTCTTGCCCCGCTTGTTCCAGTCGCCCAGGGACCTACCCTCGAACGGATAGAATCCGGCGAAGTGATCGACACCTTTCACGATGACGTCCTGGACCTCGTCCCAATCCTTACCCGCGCCCTCGACGGATTGTTCCTTGGCCGAGTTGAATATCATGCATATGCAGCCATTCGGCAGGATGTACACCTTGGTGGCGTACGGCGCGTCCTGGGCGAACCGTGGGTAGCTCTGGGGCTTCTTCTCTTCCACGGTGTCCATGTACGTCTTGAGGTATTCCCTCGCGAATGCAACGAGGTCTTGACTGACCGGAATCTCTGGCCCGCCTTCGTTCGGCATCATTTAGGACCCACCTCTGTATGGGTAAGCCGA
>JAABQR010000018.1 GCA_011391345.1 Methanobacteriota archaeon
GATGACGTACGAGTGCGTCAACCCGGAGGAAGTGGGCAACAGACGCAGGCTGGTCCTGGGGAAGCACTCGGGCACGCACATCGTGAAAAGCCGCCTCGACGAGAAGGGCGTCTCCGCCTCACAGGAGCAGATATGCGACATCGTGCGTGCGATCAAACGCGCGGGTGAGGAACACGGACGAGTTTCGGACGAGGAGTTCTGGACCATCGTGAAGGACGTCACAGGTCGGCCCGAGTCGAACCCCGACTGTCTCGAGACGAAGGGATGATGATCGGGCCCCTTGGGCCCGATGGTGTGGTGGTTTGTAATGGGTTTGCGTACGCAGCCCTTTCAGACCTTGCCGAAAGCTTTGGCCAGGTTCTTCTTGTGCCCGACCATTCTCTGGCAGTTCGGGTACGTGCACGGGGTGCAGTGATACTTCACCCTGCACGAGGTCTCGACCTGCTCGTACTTCTCGTTCCACATAGCCACTTTTTCTGGCAGTTTATCCCTCGTTGTGATACTGGCTGAGCGTATCCGGTTAAAAAGGATTTCGCATCTGCCATCGACGTGGTTGCGGATTCGGGGTCGCGGACCACGTTTGAGGTTCACCGAAATCCGAAAACCAGATGTACGGTACGATATCGGTCCGTTGTGGAGGGCTCAGATGCCGGTCTTCCTGCCGGTCCTGTCCAGCCTCGTCTTCCCGAGCTCGCTGAACTTCTCGAGCTGTTCGAGGTCGAACACGGGTCCGTCTGTGCACACATGCTTGCCGTCGAGAGCGCACGAGTCACACACTCCTATGCCACACTTCATGATGCGCTCGACCGATGCCTGCATCGGCAGCCCCCTCTTCCTGCAGATATCGGCCATCGCCGTAATCATCCTCTCCGGACCACAGGCGTAGACCGAGTCGTACCGTTCCTTCTCGATGAGCGAGGATGCCAGACCGGTCGCGAAGCCTTTTTGCCCCTTGCTGCCGTCGTCCGTTGACACATGGACCTCCGCACCCGCCGCAGCGCACCGACTCTCGAACACGAGCTCTGCCGAGGACTTCGCCCCGAGCACCAGACGAACCGCGACGCCCTTCTTCGTGGCGGCATCCACGAGGGGTGCGGTCGGGGCGATGCCAGCGCCGCCCGCGACCACCAGGATCCGCTTCCCCGTGATTGAGAATCCTCTTCCGAAGGGGCCTCTGATCCCGACGATGTCCCCCTCAGCCGCCTTTGAGAGCGCCTTGGTGCCGTCGCCGACGATCTGGTATGTGATGCCGAACCTGTCGCCCACGTACGAGATGGACATCGGGAACTCGTCCACGCCGGGGACCCATACCATGACGAACTGCCCTGGACGCGCATCCACGGCGTCCTTGAATCGCATGGTCTTCGTCCAAGGGGTCTCGTCGCGGTGCTCCGCCACCCTCAGCATCCTAAGGCCTGGTGTCATGAGCAGCACCTACCATGTCATCGACCTTCGAGTAGCCGTATTCGTCCATGAACCGCGAGATGTCATCGCATATCGATTTGAACACTCCAGGTCCCCGCGTCCAGACAGCAGTGCCGACCTGGACGGCGGTGGCTCCGGCCATGATGTATTCGAGTGCGTCCCTGCCTGTGGATATCCCGCCCACGCCGATCACGGGTATCTCGACCGCATCGTGGATCTCGTAGACACACCTCACGCCGATCGGTCTTATCGCCGGGCCCGAGAGCCCTCCGAACCGGTTTGCCAGGATAGGCATCCTAGCCTCTGGGGATATCGCCATCCCCTTGAGCGTGTTGATTGCGACCACGGCGTCCGCGCCGCCCCTCTCTGCAGCCCTCGCGAGGTTCGATATGGATGATGTGTTCGGGGTCAGCTTCGCGAAGAGCGGGACCTTGACGCGCTCTTTGGATGCTCTGCAGACTCGTTCGACGTCCTCAGGCGTCGAGCCGATCTCCGTTCCGAGTCCTTTGGCGTGCGGGCAGCTGAGGTTGAGTTCGACGGCATCCGCGCCAGCGGCCGCCATGAGGGCCGCGACCGCTGCCAGCTCGTCCTCGGACCCCCCTATGACGCTCCCTATGACGGTCACGCCCTCCCTCTTGACGGCCTTGACCTCTTCAGAGAAGTATTCTATGCCTGGATTGGGCAGTCCCATCGCGTTCAGGAGGCCCACATCGAGCTCCACGACACACGGGTTGGCGTGCCCCTCCCTGGGCGACATGCCCACGGACTTCGTCACCACGGCCCCTGCGCCTGCTCTCGCAACCTCGACCATCGTCGCCGCGGTCTCGTCGAGGACCCCTGAGGCGAGCATGGTGGGGTTCCGCAGCCTGAGACCGCACAAGTCCACACCTAGATCAGCCATGGGTGTCGTTGCTGATTGCCCGTGGGGATAGAAGTACTTTGCTGGACACCCGGCTCCAGCGCGCCTTTCAGGCCTTGGCGGCCTTCTTGGCCTCGTAGTCCTTGATGGCTTCCCTGAGGGCGTCCGAGGCCAGGTTCGAGCAGTGCATCTTCTGGGGCGGGAGGCCGTCCAATGAGGTCGCGACATCCTGCCTGGATATCTTCTTCGCCTCCTCCAGCGTCTTGCCCCTCGCCAGCTCCGTTATCATGGAGCTCGTCGCGATGGCCGCCCCGCAGCCAAATGTCTTGAACTTGATGTCCGTGATGATGTCGTCCTTGACCTTGATGTACAGCCACATGACGTCCCCGCACTGTGGATTGCCGACCTTGCCGATGCCATCGGCGTCCGGTATCTCGCCAACGTTCCTCGGGTTGGCGAAGTGGTCCATTACCTTCTCACTGTACACAGCTGCCACCCTCTCCTGCGCCCATCGTCCTCGCCTCGCTGAACGGTGAGATGTCCCTCAGCTTGGAAACGACTCCAGGCAACACCTCAAGGAAACGGTCTACTTCCTCATAGGTGTTTTCCCTCCCCAAGGTCAAGCGCAGGTTTCCATGGGCCTGCTCGTGCTTGAGTCCCAGGGCCATGAGCACATGGGACGGCTCGAGCGAGCCCGTGGAGCATGCGGAGCCTGTGGAGACCGCGATGCCCTTCATGTCGAGCTGGAGCATCAGGGCCTCGCCCTCGATGAAGTCGAACCTGAAGTTGGCGTTGTTCACGAGCCTCTCGGTCCTGTGGCCGTTCAGATATGCCCTGGGGACCAGCTCGAGGACTCTCTGTATGATCCTGTCTCTGAGCCCTCTCATCATGGCCGTTGTGGCGTCGAAGTCCCTCTTGGCTATCTCGGCCGCCTTGCCGAGCCCGACGATGCCCGGGACGTTCTCCGTCGATGACCTGAGCCCGTGCTCGTGCCCTCCCCCGTGTATCTGCGACTCGATCCTGGTGCCCTTGTGTATGTACAGCGCCCCGATGCCCTTGGGTCCGTGGAACTTATGCCCTGAGAGCGCCAGCAGGTCTATGTTGTCCCTCTTGACATCGATGGCCATCTTGCCGATGGCCTGGACGGCGTCCGTGTGGAACGGTATGCCCCTGGACCT
>JAABQR010000019.1 GCA_011391345.1 Methanobacteriota archaeon
TCTGTGTTCCCCCCGGTCCGGGTCGTTCTCGCAGGTTGCGGTTCTTGATCGTGAAATGTGAAAAATGGATTTAGGTGGCCGGGCGGTTCCCCGCTCCGGCCTTGAACAGGTTTTCCATCTACTGGACCTTCGACTCGCCGCCCCACATGGGCTTCTTGGCCTTCTCGATGACCGCCGTCAGGCCCTTCTGCCTGTCCGCCGGTATCGGGGCGACCTTGTGCTCGGCCAGGATCTTCTTGACCCTGTCCCTCGCAGCGTCCCTGAGCGTCTTCGAGCCGGTCTGAGACCACGCGTCGTACGAGCGCCTGTCTATCAGGGTTGGCTTGAAGTGCTCGGACCTGAAGTGGTCCACGGTGTGCCTCTGCGCGAGGAAGTTCTTGCCCACGCCGACCTTCTCTATGACGTCGAGCGCTAGCGTGTCCTCGTCCGCCCGTTCGCCCCTGATGAGCCTCGCGATGGCGCCGATGATCTCGTTGTCCATCACGATCTCCTCATAGTGCAGGCAGCTCGAGTCCTCGAGCAGTCCTACGCCACACATCAGGTCCGCGCCCGCCATCAGCGGTCCGACGCAGCCAGTGTAGTACTCGAGCACGGACTGGTCCCCCGGGACCTTGGCCGTGGCCGACACACCGACACAGGCGGGCATGCCATAGTAGTGCGCGAGCTCGGTCGCCATAGCGGACGAGATCGCGTGCTCCGGGCTGCCGCCCGCCCTGACGGTCGTCCTCATGTCCAGCGGGGCGTTCCCCATGCCGTATATGACGGACGCGCCAGGCGTGTCGAGCTGGATCATTGTCAGCGCGCTCAGCACCTCGGCGTTCCCGACCGCGAGCGACCCGACAAGGGTCGCCGGGCCAGTCGCGCCTGGCTGTGGCATGCCGAAGAACACCAGCGGCACGCCCGCCTTGGCGAAGTACAGGCTCGCGTCCATGACGCCCGCGTCGTGCTGGAGGGGGGCGTACGTGCACTGCAGGCAGGAGGTCAGAGGCCTCTGCCTGTACTCCTTCTCGCCGCCCGCCGCGATGTAGCCCATCTCGGTCAGGTCCTTGGCGTCGGAGAGCGTCACGCCCGTCTCGTACATCACGTGCTTCTCTGTGTTGTTCAGGGAAGCGTCGAGGTCGTGCAGGTGCACCACGGACGGGTGCTGGTCAGTCGAGCTGACCATCGGCCAGTGGATGTGCACGTTCTCGAGTGCGTCGATGATCCGCGAGGAGTTGACGACGTCCTTCTTCATCGAGCCCCTTCTCTCGCCAGTCTCGAAGTCCACCGCGACGGCGCCGTTGCCGTTGGCCGTCATGTAGCTGTGGTTCATGTCCAGCTTCGCGTCGTACTTCGGGTTCCTGCCTGCCAGCGTGAAGGCGCCCTTCTTCTTGATGAGCGCCTCCTCGACGAGGTAGGACGGGATCTTGGCGACCCTCGTCTTCTCGTCGACATTGCAGCCGTTGTCCTTCAACAGCTTCCTGCATGCCGGGCTGTCGACCTGCACACCTATCTTCTCGAGTATGTGTAGTGTGCTCCAATGAATCCTGTCCAGGTCCTCATCGCTGAGGATCTGGAACCGGATGCCCCTCTTGATACCGTAGGCCATTGGACCTCACCTGACTAGCTTCTTCGCGACCTCGATCGCGCTGGAGGCGTCGCCGCTGTATCCCTCGGCTCCGATCTCCTTCGCGTAGGTGTCAGTTACCGGTGCGCCTCCGACGAGGGCCTTCACACCGAGCTTCTTCTGCTTGATCGGTCCGATGACCTCTGCCATCCTCGGCATCGTGGTGGTCATGAGCGCCGACATAGCGACGATCTTGGCCTTGTGCTCCTCGGACTTCTTGACGAACTCCGGGGAGGGCACGTTCACGCCGAGGTCGATGACCTCGAACCCGTTCGAGGAGAGCATCGTCGAGACGAGGTTCTTGCCTATCTCGTGGATATCATCCTGGACTGTGCCGATGACGACCTTGCCCGCACTGGCCCTGTGCTGCCCCGCCGGAACTGCGGGTTCGAGCACGGCCAACGCTGCCTTCATCGCCTCTGCGCCCATGACGAGCTCGGGTAGGAATATCTCTCCCTTGCCGAACCTCTCGCCGACGGTCTTGATTCCTTCTGCCAAACCCTTCTCGATCGCGACGAGCGGGTTCACGCCTTCCTTCAGCGCCTGCTTTGCGAGGTCGGCGATGGTCTCCATCTCGTAGTTTATCACTGCGTTCCTAAGCCGTGTCACTGCATCTTCCATTGGTGTAACCCCCAATTGGCGTCCTTCCAAGACTCGCGCCCCGAAGGACTTCTCGGTCGGTCCTAGGGTAATTCATCGCTTGGACAAACCCCCTACTCCGATTGAACCGGCATATTCGATTCCCTAATTAAGTTTTCTGCTATCGGACTCTTGGAACCCCCTCGGACCA
This sequence comes from Methanobacteriota archaeon, assembly GCA_011391345.1. GTDB lineage: Archaea > Thermoplasmatota > Thermoplasmata > UBA10834 > UBA10834 > UBA9653. The sequence continues at coordinate 2,397 of JAABQR010000019.1, forward strand.
TGTCGGGGGACGGATGCCGTGCCAAATCGCGCCGGCGCATCTGGGTATGTGCACATCCTGTCTACTCGACGCTCTCGCATGGCCGTCCGCCCCAACCCGTGCGGGAAGTTACGGGTCAAGGCATCTGGATGGCTTCGGTCGGGCCGCTCTCGGGCAACCAAAACGTTTTTCTCGGAGGAGGCGTTCACCCCCTTCAGAGGAGGCGAGTTAAATGCCTTGTGCAGTCGTGCCAGTAATTGAGCTTAAGGGTACCGCGAAGACAGTGAAGATAGGCGGCAACATGACGCCTGTCCTTGTGGGAGAGAGGATCAACCCGACCAACAGGAAGGACCTCATCGCCAAGCTGAAGGCGGGAGAGTTCGAGGTGCTGGAGGTCGAGGCTAAGCGACAGGTCGAGAACGGCGCCGACATATTGGACGTGAACGTCGGCGTGCCTGGCATCGACGAGAAACACGCCATGCAGGAGGCATTGAGGATCGTGCAGGGTGCAGTCGACGTGCCACTCTGGATCGACACATCGGACCCTGCGGTGCTTGAGATAGCCCTCAAGAACGTCAAGGGCCGCGTGGGCATCAATTCGACCACTGGCGAGGAGAAGAGGATGGACGCCGTCATTCCCCTGGCCGCGCAGTATGACGCCGCGCTCGTCGGGCTGTGCATCGACGACACCGGCATTCCAGCAACCTCCGAGAAGCGCGTCGAGATCGCAAAGAGGATCATCGACCGCGCGGAGAAGGAAGGCCTCGACAGGAAGAACATAATCATAGACTGCGTCGCCCTCGCATGCGGCACGGGTAGTACAGGCGCGAAGGCCACACTCGACACCATTAGGGTTTGCACCGAGGAGCTCGGGGTCAACACGACGGTCGGGCTGAGCAACGTGTCCTTCGGACTGCCAGACAGGCCCAAGCTGAACGCGGCATTCATGTTGATGTGTGCTGGACAGGGGATGACCTGCTTCATCGGAAACCCCATGGACGTGCACATGCAGACCGCGTTAAAGTCCTCGAAACTGTTCTGGGGAGAGGACAAGTTCGCCATGGGCTACCTGACAT
>JAABQR010000020.1 GCA_011391345.1 Methanobacteriota archaeon
CGTTCGGCTTCGAGTCGCCCAGATATCGGGACGCCCCCATTATGCACTTGAGCGGCTCGTACGATCTGGTCATCCAGAACGACGGGGGATACGCTGTCCAGGGCTTCCTCTTGCCCGGCTCCTCTTCCTTCTTCACCTTCAGTTTCGAGAACGAGAAGTCTGAGAACTGGTACCTGATCTTGCCGTCTGAACGCTCAATCACGCCGCTCGGGATCCCCTCCTTAGAGACGATCCTGTCGGCCCAGAACCCCAGGTCGGCTCGGAGCTTCGGCCTTGTGACCTCGCCGTTGTGCCCTATGTAGTTCAGGACCTCCCTCCTCGTGGGGGTGATGAGCCAGCTGAGCCACAGGACGAATGTCTTCGGTGAGTCGATGAACGGCACCGGCAGGATCGTGTGGTCCGCCGCAGTGCCCCAGGCCGGCAGCACCGCGTGTCCCGGTGTGTGGGCGAAGGTCCTGTCGAGGAAGACATTCAGGGCCACCTCGCCATCATCCTCTGCCGGGTCGCGAACCGGCGCGGGCTCTATCCTCAGGTCCGAGTTGAGGAAGTAGTAGTTCTGCCTCTTCGAGTTGACGGGGAGGAGCACTCCGCATTCCACGCCCTTCGCGAGCAGGGTCCTCATCTGCACGTTCGATTTGTCCTTCAAGGACCTGGTCTGCGCGCTGAGGGACAGTCTCCTCATCGAATCGGTCATCGGGCTGCGCTCTATCTCCTTCCTCGTGAGCGGCTGCTTGTGCAGGAGCGCGTACACGGCCGCGCGCGAGACATTGTTCGTGAGGAACTCTCCGATCTCCAGAGCCTTCTGCTTCTGAACAGGCAGAACTTGCGGTGACATCCCATCCACCTCTATTGCCCTTTTTAGTTCAAAGTGAGTTATGGATATTTAGTATTATGCTCAGAATAGTATGAATGGGGGTTGGGCCGCGGCCGTCCCGGATCAGTAGTAGCGGTGCGAGGACCGCAGTTCATGCTCGACCATGATGCCGCGCCTTCCGAGCTCTTTGAAGAACGGTTCGGGCTCGATGCACGCCTCGGGCGGCAGCGTGCCCCTCTCCTTGATCTTGCCCTTGACGAGCCAATCCGCAGCGACCGATGGCGGCACGGCGGTATCTCTGCCCGACGGGAGGCCTGTCTTCCGATCGTTCCAGGTCTTGACGAAGTAGGTGGCCTGCGCTGGCATTCCTCCCTTCTCCCCGATAACATCGACCCGGAAGAAGTCATACTCGTCGACGCCCTCCGACGACTCCCTGGATGACGCAAGCGCGTCCAGGTACATCGACGTGATGAACTCCTTCGGGGACACCTTGGCCCCGTGCACGTCGATCTCCTTCCCGCTCGCGAACCCTAGCTGGGCGAGCGTCTTGAAGGTCGCGAAGTCGGTCGGTGGGAAGCCAATCCTGAAGCTCACGTTCCTGGTGCCCTTGCCTATGAAATCGGCCATGGTCGCCGGCTCAGAGTGCTTGATGTAGTATGCGACGACCTTGCCTGCTGGCTCGGGCATCCAGACCTCAGTCTGGCCGGACAGCACGGGCATCCTCATCTTCTTGCCGTCCTTGACCACGGGCGGCTCCTGTGTCAGTTCGTCCAGCACGGTCCTCACGGAGTATGAGGGCATGGATGCCCTGTCTGACTTGGCCTTGGTCCCCCACGCGCAGTAGATGTCTATCGTGTCCACCTTGTCCAACTTCTTCGCGCCAGCCGCCCCGCATATGTTCGTGATGCCTGGGGAGCTGCCTATGCCCAGGACACAAGTGACTCCGGCGTCCTTCGCCTTCTTGTCGTGCTTGAGCTGCTCGAAGGTGAAGTCGTAGAATCCACCGAGGTCACCGTAGTGGGCTCCGAGCTCGATTGCGACTGGCATGACCTTGATGTTCAACTCGTACCATGCCGTGTTGAGCACGACGTCGGCCCCTCTGGCCGCCTTCCTGAGGCCGTTCCTGTCGGTGGCATCCAGCTTCACCGGGGTCACATGCTCCTTGGACACGGACTCGGCAACCTTCTTGACCCTTTCCAGGCTCAGGTCCCCGGCAACCACTTCCGCGTCGTAGAAATTGACCAGGTCCCTTACGGTCAAAGCACCCATCTGTCCTGATGCGCCTACAACAAGCACCTTCACGCGCTCACTTCCACCGCTCTGTCAGACCCGTAGAATGAACGCGTACTTATCGTTGCTGACGGGCGACTAGCTGCAGTCCCACGATGTGCCCTAGAGCGCCCGGAGCCCCGAGGCGACGGCGTCGCCCATGGCCGACGTCGAGGTCCTTCCGCCAGCATCGGTGGTCATGTGCTTCCGGCCCGCCAGGACGTCCCTCACGGCCCGCTCAATCTCCTCGGCAGCCTTCACGTGCCCCAGTGTCTGGAGCATGAGCGCAGCCGAGAGTATCGCCCCGACGGGGTTGGCGAGGCCTTTCCCTGCGATGTCCGGGGCGGACCCGTGGACAGGTTCGAACATGCTGATGCCTTCGGGGTTGATGTTCCCCGATGGCGCGAAGCCCAGGCCTCCCTGCAGGGCGGCTCCGAGGTCCGTGAGTATGTCGCCGAACAGGTTTGGGGTCACGAGCGCCTTGAACCTCTCGGGGTTCCTGACCATGTGGAGCGCGACCGCGTCCACGTAGAGGAACTCCTTCGCAATCCCATGCTTCTTGGACGCGCGTTCGACGGCCTCGCGCCAGAGCCCGTACACATCCGTGAGCACATTCGCCTTGTCCACGGAGGTCACGAGGTCCATCCGCTTCTCCTTCGCCAACTTGAATGCGAAGTCGACCACTCGGTCAGCCCCGCCCTTGGTGATCACGCCAATCTGGTACGCGAGCTCGTCCTCGCCCTTGAGGTCGATCCCGACATCGAACTTCGCCTCGTACGCCTTTCTCACCAGGTCCAGCTCGGCACGGGACTTCCCTCTGCCGACCCTGCCGCCGAGGCCCACATAGAAGTCCTCTGTGTTCTCTCTCACGAAGAACATGTCCACTTTCCGATCATTCCCTGCGAGCGGGCAGGGGACGCCGTCGAACAGCTGGACTGGCCTGAGGTTGACGTATTGATCGAAGTGGAACCTGAGCCTGAGGAGAACGCCCTTCTCGAGCACGCCGGGCTTCACGCGCGGGTCGCCCATCGCGCCCAGCAGTATGGCATCCTTCTCCTCCAGCCTGGAGACGGTCTCGTCTGAGAGCACCTCGCCAGTCTTGAGATAATGCGTCGCACCGAGAGGGAACTCCTCGAAGTCAAGGGACGTGCCGTTCCTCTCGCACGCGACATCCAGGACCTTCCTGGCCTCTCCGATCACTTCGGGACCGATGCCGTCTCCTTGGATGACCCCTATTTTCTGCAACCCAACCTCTCCTTGGTGTAGGGCACGAGGCCCCCTTTCTCGATGAGCATCATGACGAACGTCGGATAGCTGGCGAACTCGACCTCGCGG
>JAABQR010000021.1 GCA_011391345.1 Methanobacteriota archaeon
AAGAAGCTCTCCCAGGCAGAACAGCAAAGGGCGGTCAAGAGGATACTGGCCACCGAGAAGTCCGACAGGACGAAGCTCCTGGTGGGTGTCTCGCTCACGCTAGTGGCCGTGTTCGGGTTCATGGGGTTCATAGATTCCATAGGCAGCCTCAATCTGCCCTTCGAACCCGTGGACTACATGATATTCGCGCTGTTGGCCATGCTGGGTCCGTACGGGTTCTATGCCTCCACGAAGGAGAGGAACATCAGAGAGATCGAGAGGAGGCTACCTGACTTCCTCAGAGACGTCGCCGAGGCCGGCAGGTTCGGTATGACCCTTGCGGACTCCATCGTCGTCGCCGCCACCGGGAGGTACGGAAGGCTCACGCCCGAGATCAAGAAGATGTCCGCGCAGATTGAGTGGGGTGTGCCAGCGTCCGAAGCCATAAGGCTGTTCTCGGAGCGGGTGAAGACGCCTCTGGTCGTCAGGATGACTTCGATTATCCGGAAGGCCAACGACGCCGGCGGTAACGTCGCGGACGTGCTCACGATGGTCTCTCACGACGCGAAGGAGACGATTCTGACCCAGGAGGAGAGGAACGTTACCATGTCCACATACGTCATGGTCGTGTACATCTCCTTCTTCGTATTCATCGCGACCATCCTGATCCTCAACATGCAGTTCCTCCCGAAGATGGAAGAGGCGGGCACGACGGTGAATGACGCCGCGAAGGAGATGGGTCTCACCGAGATACCTGGCGTCAACATCAAGGTGGCTGTGATCGACCAGGTGGCGTTCGTGTTCCTCCTGGCGGTGGTTGTCCACGCCGTTGGCGATGGGTTGCTGGCGGGTGTGATTTCGCAAGGCAGCATCTCCATCGGGATGAGACACAGCTTCATCATGCTGCTGACCGGGTTCATAATGCTGAGGATATTGTTTGCGTGATCAAGATGACCGAGACAGAGCAGGCCAAGATAGAGACTCCGGCGGAGCCGACCGTCCCTGTTGCCCCTGAGACGGAGCAACCGAAGGCCAAGAGCGGAGGCGTACGCGCTGCGTACTTCGGCGTGCTCATGAAGCTCAAGCCGAGGCCCACCAGGATCACCGTCTCCAAGAACGAGGCGAAGGTGGACTTCAGCCTGATCACCGAGATACCGAAGATAGCCGAGACGAACATCGACGAAGTCGAGATGAGCCCCATCAAACAGAACTACTCCTACGTCAGGATAAGATACGACAACAGGGCGAACGAGTACACCTACGAGGTCATCGAGCCGAAGCTGACCGATGACGAATCCGACGTCCTCGAGCTCCTGAAGGAGACACTCGTCGGCTCGGTCGACAAGATGTCTGAGGCGGTGCACTCCGAGAAGGAGAAGTACCTCAGGAGGATCGTTGACGAACTCATGAACAAGCTAGGCTTGACTCTCCACCCCATCTCGAAGGAGAAGGTGGTGTACTTCGTCCTCAGGGACTTCCTCGGATACGGCACAATAGACGTCATGATGAACGACCCGAATGTCGAGGACTGCTCGTGCGACGGTGTTGCCGTCCCACTGTACATCTACCACAGGAAGTACGGTTCGATCAGGTCCAACCTGAAATTCGAGAAGGAGAGCGTGCTCGACGGGTTCGTCGTATGGCTGGCCCAGAAGTGCGGGAAACACATCTCGGTCGCGAGTCCGCTGCTGGACGCGACGATCCCCGACGGCTCTAGGTTGCAGGCCACTCTTGGAAAGCACGTGACCAAGAAGGGCTCTTCCTTCACCATCAGACGGTTCAAGGAGAACCCGTTCACGCCCCTGGATCTTCTCAAGTTCAAGACCATGAGCACCGAGATGATGGCCTATCTGTGGATAGGCATCGAGCATGGTCAGTCGATGCTGGTGTGCGGAGGCACTGCCAGCGGCAAGACGACCACTTTGAACGCGGTCCTTCTGTTCATACCGCCCCAGATGAAGATCGTCTCGATAGAGGACACCAGGGAGCTGAACCTCCCGCACGAGAACTGGGTCCCTGGACTGACCAGGGAAGGGTTCGGAGGCAAGAGCGCCGTGACTGGCAGGGCGGCGGGCGAGATAGACATGTTCGACCTCCTAACCGCGGCGATGAGGCAGAGGCCCCAGTACCTGATGGTCGGTGAGGTCAGAGGCAAGGAGGCCTACGTCGTCTTCCAGGCCATGGCCACAGGCAAGACCTGCTACTCGACATTCCACGCGGAGGACGTCCAGGCGATGGTCCACAGGATGGAGAACGACCCGATCAACCTCCCCAGGGCGCTCATAACCGCGCTGAACATGGTGCTCCTGCAGGCGCAGGTCAAGGTCGGCACGAAGATGACCAGGAGGGTCAAGTCCCTCACTGAGATCGTGGGCATCGACCCCGAGACGAACGAGCTCATCACCAACTCCGTGTACACCTGGAACCCGGCCGATGACACCTTCAACTACAGCGGACACAGCTACGTCTACGAGAAGGTCCGCATGGCCAGGAACTGGTCGCCCAGAGAGATGGAGAGGGAGATCAAGAGGCGCGTCGACATCCTCGAGTACATGAAGAAGGTCGGTATGGACAACCACAAGCGCGTCGCCACGATCATCTCGGCATACTACAAGGACCCTGACAAGGTGATGAAAGAGGTCAGGGCGAAGCTCGCCGAGACAACCTGATTGCTCTTCTGACCGATCCGGCCTGGACGTGCGGTGATCCACCCATCGGATTGATGACATTTACGAAAGCGCCAGCGTCTCCGCCGCGGTCGCATTCTCAGAATACTAAAGGATGATGAAGGAGTTTAGGGGTTTGTTCAGAGGGGCGGCAGGCTCACTGCTGTTCCTCGGTGTCCTCAGTACCCTCGCCGCCAGACCCGTTCCTCGAAATCGGCGTCTTGATGATCTTCTTGGGCACGACCTTCCTGTCGATCGGCCTCCTGATGACCATCTTCGGGGCGGCCTGTGGCTGCTGGCCGGATTCTACCGGCGGCTGTGTTTGCGACACTACCAGTGAGGGTGCTGGCTCCGCGCCTGCGCTCGGCGGGGACGGGGGCGTTGGTCCAGCGGATTGAGTCACCTTTGCAGCCCCGAACACTGTGCCGCACTTGCTGCACACTGTGGCCTCCTTCGGATTCAGAGTGCCGCAGACAGGACAGGCGATCGGGCCTTCCTTGCGCTTCTCCTCCTCCTTCGCGAGCCAGTCGTCGAAGCTGATGTATGTCGGCTGGGCGACCCACCACTCCTCGAACTTCTTGTCGCTGAACTTCTTGCCCAGCTCCGCCTTCGCCAGCTCGCGGTACTTGGAGACCATCTCGTCGTATTCCTGCCTCATGTTCTCGAGGTAGTCCTCATCGCCGATCTCCTCACCGACGAACTTGACGCCGCAGTTCGGACACTCT
>JAABQR010000022.1 GCA_011391345.1 Methanobacteriota archaeon
CTCGCTGAGCTTCACCTGCGTGAAGTTCTGTATGATCGCAGCCTCGCCGGACGGCTGGAAGCCCTGGACCACGAGCGTGAACTTGCGCCCCATCACGCTGACCTCGATCAGGTCCCCTTTGACCATGGGCCTGCCCTCGAGGTTCTGCGCGAGGTACTCCTCCCCTCCGAGCAGCTTCAGCGGCTGCGTCGGGGCGAGGGTCACCTTGGTCGCTGGCTTGGGCACGATCTTCCTGATCGCAAGCTTCTCGTCCAGGCCCACGCCTGCGTTCTTCCTTGTGACGCCGTCAATCCTGATCGTGCCCCTGTTCTCGTCCTCGGGGTACCCAGTGTAGACCGTGATGGCCGTGCCCCTGGTGCCCTCTATCATGACTGTGTCGCCCTGGTTGAGCTTCAGTATCTTCATTAGGGCGGGGTCCACCCTGGCTATCCCCTTGCCATCGTCGGCCGTCTTGGCCTGCACGACCCTGAGTATCTTCTCTTTGCTGGACATGTGAAACACCGATGAACTTGAGTCGCACGCGGGCGATATCGAGATCGGAACGGGTTTGGGGCGGCGCCAAAGGCTGCTCCCGCCTCACTTGACAGGGACCTTCTTGGTCTTCTTCTCCGGGAGGGCCGCCTTCGGCAGCCTGACGGTCAGGACGCCGTCCGTCAACTCAGCGTCCACCTTGTCCGTGAGGACGTTCTCCGGCAGCGGGAGGGTCCTGTAGAATCTCGAATACCGCCGCTCCCTGCGGATGTAGCCGGACTCCTTGTCCTCCTCCTTCTCCTCGACGGCCGTCTCGCCGGATATCTCGAGGTTGTCCCGGGTGACCTCGATCTTGAGGTCCTCCTTCTTGATCCCCGGTATCTCGGCCTTGACGAGGTACTCCTTGCCGTTGTCAACCAGGTCCACGAGTGGCTGTCTCACCATCTCGGTCGCCAACGACCGGGGGGTGAGCATCAGGTTCTCCCACTCAGACCTGAAGTCGTCGAAGACCCTGTCCATGTCGCTCAGCATGGTCCACGGGCTGGTCCACGTGGAGCCCGGATAGTCCCTCGGCACCACGCCCTCCTTCCTGTCTCTCCTTCGGATCATGCTTCTCTCGCCTCCATATCGAGCCGCTCACTGAGCGCGAGTTTCAACTATGTTTGTGCTTCTATATAATATTTGTTACACGCTGTTGGGGGCCTCGGCGGGTCCTGGCACCTGGTGCGCCGCGGCGATGCTCGACGCAGGGCCGGTCGAACACTAATTATACGGAACGGCGATATGCTCGCTGGATGAGCGGGAGACTGACCAGAGAGCATGTCATAGTGGAGGACCAGACGGAGGCGAGCCAGATACACAACAAGGGCTCGTACGGCGTCCCACAGTCAGGCGGAGGCCTGAAGCTGGAGCTCATGGAGGCCGTCTACCTTGTCGAGTCGGGCAGGCTCGCGGTCGTGTCAGAGGGCGCGGAGCTGTCCGCAGGCGACCTGCTCAGGACGGGGCACAAGACCTCCGAGGGGTTCGAGGTCAGATACCTGGTCTATCGCGAGCTGAGGCAGCGGGGGTACATCGTCAAGACGAGCGCCCCGCCTCTCGACTTCAGGGTCTTCCCCAGAGGAGGGTCCCCCAACAAGACCCCCAGCAAGTGGTGGGTCGCCGCGTTATCCGAGCGGTCGACGTTCGACCTGGGCGCGCTCCTTGAGCATCTCGACAGGACATCCGACGTCAGGAAGAGCCTGCTCCTTGCAGTCGTGGACGAGGAGAGCGATGTCACTTACTACGAGGTCAAGCGTGTCCTCCCCAAGGGCCGGCTAGGTGCCGTCGACCTGAGCACATCGCACGAGGCGCTCGTGATGGTGGACAGGGTCTTGGTGAACGACGGAGTGTCCGCGGCCGCCCTGCACGGAGGGCACTACTTCGGCAAGATGATCGGCCCGGTCCTGCAGCTGTCCCTCATCGAGGCATCGTTCCTGATGGAGCTGGGCGTGCTGAAGCTCAGGGACGCTAAGACCGACAAGCCGGTCGGGCTGCCTGCGCTCAGGAGGCGTGCGAGGGCCATCCAACCGGACTTCGACCTGCGCCTGAGCGCCTTCAAGGACCTGAAGGGCAAGGGCATGGTCGTCAAGACGGGTTTCAAGTATGGCTCCCACTTCAGGGCGTACGAGGGCGACCCGGACAAGTCGCACGCCCGCTATCTAATCCACGCTGTCCCTGAGGTGTACAGGACGATGTGGCCCGAGGTGAGCCGCGCTGTCAGGCTCGCCCACGGGGTCAAGAAGGAGATACTCCTGGGACGTATCTCCAAGAAGGACGTGGAATACGTGGGCCTGAGCCGATTCAGGCCATGATCATATCCTGGAGCTCATGCCGGGTTTGTACAGTTCGTCCTTCCAGGAGTGGGCCTTGAACAACCTGCAGTACTCGTGCACGCAGTCCCTGTACTCGATCGGGGGCACGATCCCTCTGCACTCGATGGCGAATCGGTCGCAGTCGTAGCAGGAAACCATGGCGTGCCTACTAGTTCCGCTACTCTAATTAACGCTATGCCTGGGATGCCCGCGTCAGAGCAGTTTCGGGGCGAGCTCGACCAGCCTGTTCGCGTAGCCCCACTCGTTGTCGTACCACGAGAGGATCTTCCCGAAGTTGCCCTTTCCTCCGATGACCATGGTCAAGGGGGAGTCGATGATGCTCGAGTGAGTGTTCCCCACGATGTCCGATGAGACGATCGGGTCGATGCTGTACTCCATGATGCCCTTCATCTGGCCGTCCGCTGCCTTCTTCAGGGCCGCGTTGATCTCCTCGGATGTGACCTCGTTCCTTGTGGTGAAGCTCAGGTCCGTGATCGACCCGACCGGGGTCGGCACCCTGAGCGCGAGCCCGTTCATCTTCCCCTTGAGCGCGGGCACGACCTCGCCTATGGCCTTGGCCGCGCCCGTGGATGTCGGTATGATGGATAGCGCCGCCGCCCTGGCGCGCCTGGGATCCTTGTGTGGTGTGTCGATCAGCTTCTGGTCGCCAGTGTAGGCGTGTATGGTGGTCATCATGCCCTTCTCGATGCCGAAGGTGTCGTTGATGACCTTGGCCGGGGGCGCGAGGCTACCCGTGGTGCACGAGGCCATCGAGATGACGCTGTGCTTCGCCTTCTCGTACGTGTCGAAGTTGACGCCGAGGACGACGGTGACATCCGCTCCCTTGGCTGGCGCGGATATCACGACTTTGCGCGCGCCCGCTGCCAGGTGCTTCGCCGCCAAGTCCCTCTCGGTGAACAGGCACGTAGACTCTATGACGACGTCCACGCCGAGCTTCCTCCACGGTATCTCGGCCAGGTCCTTGCACTGCGTGACCTCGAACCTGTGCCGTCCGACCTTGACGCCGGTCCCGTCGGCTGCG
>JAABQR010000034.1 GCA_011391345.1 Methanobacteriota archaeon
CTTCCTATCAGCGACCTCATGACCGAAGTGCATGCGGTGCTCGGTCAGGGGAAGCCATTCAGCAGGAAGCTCACACGAACGAGGTCATGACGATACCCACTATCACGGTCAGGATCAGGAACATGTCCAGGCGAGACATGCCCTCCTTGAGGAACATGCGCGCTCCGATGATCGTCACGATCGGGTAGGCTGAGATCAACGGGAACACGACCGAAGCAGACCCCACGGATATCGCTGATGTCTCGGCGAAGTACGCCAGCTGCCAGAGCTCGGCGACGACGATCGCGAGGATCACAGGCACCGTCCATTTGGGCACGAACACTCTCCATGTGACCTTCCTGTGCCTCAGGTAGGTGAACGCTATCGGTGGGAGTATGAGTGGGTAGACGCCGAGGTACGCTATCAGAGGCAGGCCGTCGAGCGCTAGTTTGATGAATATCCCTCCCACGCCCCAGATGACGAATGTCGCGAGGCTGAGGACCAGGGCGGACCGCGTAAGGGACTTGCTGGTTGTCTTCTTGCCGTGGGAATGGGACAGCGCGACCATGCTCGCTATGATCAAGACGATGCCGGCCGCGTTCACGAGACTCAGCTTCTCACCGAGAAGCGTCACCGCAAGCACGGCCGTTATGGCAGGGAATGCCGCTGTGATGCTCCCCACCATGCTCACATCGCCCTTCTCGAGCGCCTCGAGGTAGATGTAGTATCCTCCCCTGGCGGTCGATGCGCCTATGATGGCGTAGAGAACGTACTCCAGGTGGTCCAGGTACTCTCCCCAGAGCACGAGTGCCCCGACCAGGATGAAGACATAGACCGGGATCGACGTCAGGAAGTTCAGGGCGACCATCGATTCCGCGTTCAGGGAGCCGACTGCGAACTTGGCTATGACCTGGGTGAGTCCGTATATCGCCAGAGCGCAGAACGCGAACGCTATCGAGGGATCGAGCATGGCGGTCCCATGTATGAACGCCGCCATCCGTTAGGAGTATTAGATTGTTCTCCCAACCTCTGTTCCAGGAGCAAAATACCAGCGTCAGTTCTGGTCAAGTATCTTGATCAGGTGCCAACCGAACTGGGTCTTTATCGGTCCGACAACGTCGCCCTTCTTGCCGTTGAAGGCCGCGGTCTCGAACTCCTTGACCATCATGTTCTTGCCGAACCATCCGAGATCGCCGCCCTGCTTGCCGGACGGACACTCGGAGTGCTTCTTCGCCAGGTCGCCAAAGGACTCCCCGCCCTTCACTTTGACCATCAGGTCCTTCGCGACGTTCTCAGACTTGACCAGTATGTGTGCAGCGTGTACCTTGTTCGCCATGCTGGCCAATTGATCGAGGGGGATATCAATCTTTTCGCTTCAAGTTCGGTGAGCGGCCTTCTCGAACATGGCAATGACCTCGTCGCCCTTGGACACGATTGCCTTGTCGATTGTCGGAGGCCTGTGCTCAGCCAAGAGCTTCCGTGCGATCTCCTTCGCCTCTGGGACCATGGATGTGGACTTGTTGACCTCCCACCTGGCGAGCGACGGGTCTTTGAATATCAGTTCGCTCTTGAAGTGTTTCGCCGTGTGCGGATGCGATATGAACGTGTTGCCGTGGCCCACCTGCTTCACGACGTCTAGGGCTATCGTCTCCCTACTGATCGTGTAGCTCCTCATGAAGGTCCTCACACTCTCCCACAGCTTCGACTCTATGACGGCCTGGTCGAAGGATGCGCCCTTGACCGCATCCAGCCCGCCAATCCCGGAGACGAGGTCCGAGTTGCCCATCGTGCTGAGGGCGAGGCCGAATGTCTCGGTCAGGGTATGTGGCACGCCTGGCACATCGGTGTCGTTCACACCCCAGTCCCCCACCATGGACGGAAGGGAGTACCTCCTCGACATCTGGCCGAGGGAAGCGGCGATGATGCTCTGCTCGACGGTCATGTAGTTGATGGAACCGGACCTCATGTTGATCGGCGCGGATGAGGAACAGTAGATGTGCGGCGCGCCTGGAGCTGAGAATTGCGTGATCACCAGACTCGCGAGGTTCTCTGTGTTGGCGTTGCAAATCGTGCCAGCCATGGTCACTGGGGCCGAGCCTCCGGACAAGGACATGGACATCGACATGACGGGGATCCCGGCCTTGGACAGTTCGACCATGCCCTCGACGATGCCAGTTTCGTAGGAGAGTGGGGCTATGGAGCAGCAGATGACCGAGAATAAGGGGCGCTTCCTCAGGGCGTCCTTGTCGCCGGCAACGAGCGAAGCCAGTTCGACCTGCGCCTTTGCATCCTCCGCGCTGAGAATCGATACACCGTTCACGTGCTTGGTGGTGTTCTGCATCGCGGTCCAGAGCTCGTGCAGGCTGTGCGAAGCTTGGTTCACCTCCGTAGCGGTGAGCGTGGTCCAGACGAAGTCCACGCCCTTCAAGGCATCCGCCAGCCTGATGAAGTCCGCGATATCCTTCCTGGTGGAGGGCCGCTTCTCGCCTGTGTCCATGTCCCGTATGTAGACGCCCAGGCCCGTGGTGGCGGCGTACGGCGGACCGCTCACGGGGACCGTGAGATCGTTCCTCGGGTCGCGGGCGCACATCTTGAACGACCTCGGGGCCATCTTGAGGGCCTCGACGACCATGTCTTCAGGGATCCGCGTGATCATCTTGGACTCATCAACAGACGCTCCGGCGTCCTTGAGGGTCTTGAGAATAGAACGGCTTGGTATGTGCACACCGATCTCTCGAAGGCACTCAAGGCTCTGGGAGTGCACCAGGTCCATCTCATCCTTGCTCAGGAACACGAATCTGCCTACTGCCATCTTCTTCCCTCCTGGACACGGTCCCCACCAAAGGTTCCGGAGTCCTGAGGGGGCATGACGGGCGCTGGATATTAAGGTCTGTGAGAGGGCTTAAATCAGTTTTGGTGGCGCCCGCGATGAGCGGCCATGCTGCCCCATGTATCCGGCTGCATCCATGATAGTGACCTGCTCTGCGCATATGGGCCGGCCCGACAACGTCCAAATAGCGCAGAGGACAATGCGGTGGTGCCTCATTCCGGAGGTTCGGGAGGAAGCAGAGTTGAGCCGCATCCAGTGGGTGACCAATAGGAATATGAGAACATCGACCGGCGAATTCACGAAGGCGCCTCACAGGTTGGGCGCGCTGACGATGACGGTCGTCCTAATCACGATGGCACTCGTCGCCTCAGGACAGATCGAGGGGGTCTGCACGGGAGCGACCGAGGAGAAGGTGCTAGTCATCGCAATGAGTTCTGACGTGCAGACTATGGATCCTGCAAAGACGAGCGCGATGTATGGCCCAGCCAGCATGATCTACGAAACGCTCATCACCAGGGACCTGAACGGAGACTACGCTGACGGGCTCGCGGTGGACTGGAACCTGAACCGGGACGACCCTGACCACCCGACCTTCGAGATCGAGCTCAGAGAGGGCGTCACGTTCCATGATGGGACGCCGTTCAACACTGAGGCGGTCAGGGACATCATCAACTACTACGCCCAGGATGATAGCTGGGTCCAGTATCAGTTCTGGTCGATATACGGCTGCCAGAACAAGACCGGTTGGCCGGACGCAGGCATATGGTGCAAGGACGACTACAACATGGTCCTGAACCTGACATGGGCGGATGTATCCCTGCAGTTCGCGCTCTCGAACCTGTACTCGTCGATGATGAGCCCAAACGCCCTCGAGGAGGACGGTCTGGCCATATACGGCACACCATCGGGTCAGGTTGTTGGCACCGGGCCATTCATGCTCGAAGAGTGGGTTCCGGGCGACCATGTCACCCTGGTCAAGAACCCGGACTACGACTGGGGGTTCTCATGGTACGAGAACAAGGGGCCCGCGAAGATAGACAGAATCATCTACAGGATCATCGCGGACCAGAACACGAGGCTCGCCGGGTTCGAGAGCGGTATCATCGATGTGCTGCAGCAACTGACACCGGTCAAGATAGAGGAGTACATGAGCAACCCTGAGATGACGGTACTCACCGGGCCGGGACAGGGGTTGTACTACTTGGAGTTCAACTGCCTGAAGGACCCTTGGACCAACGCGTCCCTCAGGAGGGCGTTCGGATATGTGATGGACCGCGCACAGATCCTCGATGTCGTCTGGCAGGGAGTGGGACAGGAGGGCGTCAACTATCTTCCACCCATCCTTCCAGAATCCACAGGCATCCCATCGATGTACAACTTCTCCCTCGACCTTGACACGGCATTGGATCTGTTCCTGGACGCGGGATACGATGACCTGAACGGCGACGGTTGGCTCGAGAATGTATATGGGGACCTGACCCTTGATCTCTGGACGACGAACAAGGGCGAGGACATCATGATGGGCGAAGTCTTGGCGACTCAGTTCGAGGCGTTCGGGGTCCATGTGATGCTCACGCCGTATTCCGAGACCCAGCTCTTGGACGAGGCTAGGGAGGGCAACCATGACGCAATCCTGTTTTGGTACTCGTGGCCGAGGGCTGAGATCCTCGACTGGCATCTGGGCACGTGGGCCGTCGGCGGCTCCAACACCGCGTGGTACATCGACCCGGTGTTCGACAACTACGTGACCAACTGGACCTACGCGGAGACCGAGGACGAGTATCTCGAAAACACCACGGCGGGACACATCAGGCTCCTGACGCAGGGTCCATGGGCGCCCGTCCTGTACTGGTCCCAGATCTTCGCGCTCAACAACCGAGTGACTGGTTGGGACGTCAACCCGTTCGGCCAGGAGGTCGTCTTCAACGTCGTGGACGTCGACATACTGACAGAGGGGACTGAGGCGCCAACGCTCTCGATCACGTCGCCCGCCGAGGGCGCCGTCCTGTCCGTGCCCACGGTCGTGGTGACAGGCGTCACCGACCCGAACGTCACGCTCGCCGTTAACGGCCTGCTAGTGGCGGTGGGCGCGTCAGGTGAGTTCGAGCTCACGGTGGCCCTTGTGAACGGGACGAACCTGATCACGGCCACGGCTACGGACGACGACGCAGCGACGACAGTGTCTGTGAATGTCACCTACATCGACCCAGTCCCAGGCCTGATGGAACAGATATCCCAGCTCCAAGACGACCTAGAGGATGCGTTGGACGACCTCGATGACGCTCAATCGGAACTGGAGGAGCGGAACGATACCATCGGCAGCCTGGAATCGACGCGGACATTGCTGCTCGTCGCAGTGGTCGCCTGTGGGGTCCTCCTCGCCGCGATGGGTGTCGCGTTCCTGAGGGTGAGGAAGAACACGGGGCCGCCCTCGTCGTGAGCACGGCACTGGGCTCAGGCCGGTCAGAGCTTCCTCAGGAGGACCTTGAGCACGTCGCGCTTTCCAGCGGTCGCGCCGAAAACGACGCGCCTAACGGAGCCCACCTCGGAAACGACCTCTAGCGCGGGGAAGAGCGCCTGCACCTCCCCTTCCTGGAAGTAGTGGGTCATGATCCCGTCCCCCCTCAGGAACGAGGAACTCTCGACCTCCTCGCCCTTCCCGCACCTCATGTCCCCTCGTCCGAACACCTCGATATACAGGAGCCCGCCGGGGGCTAGCACCTTGGCGAGCTGCTCGGCCACAGTCAGACGCTCCTTCTCGAGCATGTGAGAAAGCGCGTGGACGCAGGTGACCGCATTGTATTTTTCTGATGCAAAAGGAACATCATGCAGATTGCATTCGACCAGTTCCACTACTCTTTCTGGGTCGCGTTGGGTCCTGAGCGAGTTCAGCGCCTCCCTCGAGAAATCGCATGCGACGACATCGCATATGCGCGCGAGTGCCTCCGCGGTCTTCCCATCCCCGCACCCCGCGTCGAGGACGACCATACCCTTCTTCAGGTGTGGCTTGAGCAGGGATAGATCCCCGGTGCCGCCGTATTGAAGACCCCTCTTGGAATACAGCTTCTGCCAGGCCTCTCTGGCCCTCATAGCCCTTGTCGGTCCCATCAAATGTCCCGAGACCCTGAAGAGCTGTATGGACTAAAATATGCCCATGGTGCAACAAAACCAAATAGTACGATAAGTGTAGCTCGGCCGACCGAGAGAGCAAGGAAGACTGTGATCATGGACTTTCAATCGCTCACAAAGAGCCAAGAGATCCTAAGAGCCGTAGCGGACTTGGAGTGGGAGGAACCCACGCCGGTCCAAGAACAGAGCATACCTATCGCCATGACGGGGAGTGACCTCATGGCTCAGGCGCAGACCGGCACCGGCAAGACCGGAGCCTTCGCGATACCGATACTGAGCAGGATACCCGCCAACAAGAAGATCCAGATGCTCGGGCTCGTGCCCACGAGGGAGCTGGCGATACAGGTCGCCGAGGACTTCGACGACATCGCCAAGTACACCGGACACAAGACGGTCGCCATATACGGCGGCCAGTCCATCAACGTGCAGGTCACCAAAATCAGGAAGGGCGTTGAGATAGTGATAGGCACCCCCGGGAGGCTCATGGACCTGATGAGGCGCGGGGAGCTCAGTTTCGACGGAGTGTCCGTTGTCGTGCTCGACGAGGCGGACCGGATGCTCGACATGGGATTCATAGACGACATAGAGTGGATACTCCAGAGGGTCCCAAAGCAGAGGCAGACGATGCTGTTCTCGGCCACGCTTCCAGAGGCGATCAGGGAGCTGGCCCAGAGGTACATGAATGACCCCAAGAGCGTGATCGTCAGCCAGGACACATTGACCGTCGATCAGGCTGAGCAGAGCTACATGAACGTGGGGAGGAAGAACAAGCTCTGGGCGCTGTGCAGGATCCTCGACACCGAGAAGCCCACGCTGACGCTCGTCTTCTGCTCGACCAAGCGCATGGTCGACATGCTCGTGCACAAGCTGAGGGCCTACGGCTACTCTGCGGACGGCATACATGGGGACATGTCCCAGGCCGCCAGGGAGAAGGTCATGGACCGGTTCAAGCACGGCAAGCTCAAGATACTCGTTGCGACCGATGTCGCCGCGAGAGGACTGGACATCGACGACATATCACATGTCGTCAACTACGACATCCCGGAGAACCCAGAGGACTACGTCCACCGGATCGGGAGGACCGCGAGGGCCGGCAAGACGGGCAAGGCAATCACGTTCGTGTCGAAGGAGGAGCAGTACCTCGTGAAGGCGATCGAGAACTTCGGCAGGACGACCATCCAGATGGACGATGTCCCGGACGGCTCCGGCAGAGACACGGTCAAGAGGCAGCTGGACCTGGACGAGTACGCGGACGTGTTCGGCATGGTGCCTTTCAGGATGAACATCGGGAAGGAGGACGGCGTGGACATGCTGAGCCTCATCAGGTTCATCATGAGGAAGGCCAGGATAGACGAGCACCTCATAGGCGATGTCACGGTCAAGCAGGGCAGCAGCGATGTCCGCCTGCACAAGAGCATCGCGTTCTACGCGATGAAGGACCTTGAGAACTGCAGCGTGCAGAACAAGAGGGTCAAGATAGACCTCATCAGATGAGTCACGCGTTCAAGGCCCTGTTTATCTCATCAGCCTTGATGTGGCCCACGACCTTCACGTCGCATCTCTTGATGCCATCGACGGTGAGGACCTGGTCCCTTATGCTCAACGCGAGCTCTACCCCCACCGGGCAAAACGGGCTGGTAGGCATGAACGTGAGACTCACCGAGTCGTCGCCCACGACGATGTCGGATATCAGCCCCATCTCGTAGACGCTGACACCCGTGTGTGGGTCGAGGACGCTCCTGAGCACCTCGACCACGAAATCCCTGCGGTCCATATCCAACTGACAATCACAATGGCGGTATTATAAGCTGTCGAGATTGGGCGCCAGGTCACTTGTACATGAGTACAGCCAGTCCCGCGACCGACACAGACTCCAGCTCTCCCCTCTCCGAACTGATGCTCTTCTCGACCTCGTAGAACTCTGGGCCGAGTTCGATTGTCCTGCCGTCTGCGAGCGTCATCGTGACGCCTTTCCCAAGATCGGCCAATTGTTCCGGAGAGAGTGCTGCGAGCCTCTCCGATATCGCCTTCGCGTCCTTCTTGAACGCCGGACCCAGCTTCGAGTGGATTGGCTTCACGCGTGAGACTGATTCCTTGAGGTCGACCCTCTCAAGCACTTCGAGCTCCCCGGCCTTCAGAGTGGCCTTCATGTCCTCCTCCGAGCCATCAACCAACCGTGTGGCCTCTGCCCCCACGATTTCGACCCGGGCGATCGGGGCATTCAACGAGAGTCCCTTGGCCGCCTTCCATGCCCTCACTGCAGCGACAACATCCCTGGCCGCCTCGCCCTTCCGCTCAGACGCCTCGTCCGTGACAGGGGCCTCCGGCCAGGGAGACACATGTATGCTGACGGGTTGCTCGAACGGCCTGAAGTTGTGCTGGTAGGAATCCTCGGCGACATGTGGCATGAACACGGCCACCATCTTCAGAAGGCCCAGGCCGACCGTGTACAACGCGTACTTGGCACCCTCATCCTTCTCCGTGTACGCCCTGTGCTTCACGAGCTCGATGTAATGGTCAGCGAACTCGTGCCATAGGAAGTCCTGGACCAGAGCCATGGCCCTGTCGAACTCGTACGCCTCGCAGCGGGCCTCCACATCGTGGACGAGCCTGCCGAACCTGCTCAGGATCCACGCATCGACCGGGTGCATCGACGCCGGCTTCGCGGGCTTCTCCTTGCACGCGCTCCCGACCATGCGCATGATGTTCCATGCCTTGGTCGCGAGCCTGTTGCCGCGGACCAGCTCCTGCTCCTTGAACGCGTGGTCCATGCCCAACGAGCACGTAGCGGCGTAGTACCGCATCGCGTCCCCGCCGTACTTGTCCAGGAGCGGCATCGGGTCGATGACGTTCCCATCCGACGTGTGCATAGGGCGCCCGTCGGGCGCCATGATGAACCCGTGGATCATGACCTCGTCCCAGGGCTTCTTGCCCGTGAGATGCAGCTCCCTGAGGATCGTATAGTATGCCCATGTCCTGATGATGTCGTGGCTCTGGGGCCTCATGGACATAGGATAGAGTCTCTCGAAGAGCTTCTGATCTCTCTCCCAGAATGAGTTGAACAAGGGCGATATGCTCGAATCCATCCAGGTGTCGAACACGTCCGTCGAGCCGACGTACTTTCCGCCACAGGCGCATGTCGTCTTCGCAGGCGCCCTCACCGTGGGATCGACATAGCACTCGCCTTCCTCCGCGAGTATGACATCGCCGCACTTGTCGCACTCCCAGAGCGGGATGGCGGTCGCGAAGTACCTCTGCCTCGAGACGACCCAGTCCCATGCGAGCGACTCGATCCAGTCCTTGATCCTGACCTTCATGAAATCCGGCTTCCAGACGATCTCATCGACCTTCTGGAGCACCTGCTCCTTGAACTCGACCGACTTGACGAACCACTGAGGCACCTTGAGGAACTCGATGGGGGTGTGGCACCTCCAGCACGTCCCGATGTTCTGTTCGAGCGGCTCCTGCCTGACCAGCAATCCCTGGACCTTCATGTCATCGATGATGGCTTTCCTCGCGTCGGCCACGGCCATACCGGCGTACTTGCCCGCGAGCTCTGTCATCCTGCCGTCCTCGTCGATCCCCTTCTCAAGGGGCAATTCATACTTCATGATGCGTTCGAGGTCGTCCTTGTCGCCGATGGAGCAGACCATCAGCGTCCCCGTACCGAACTCGGGGTCCACCTTCGCGTCCGCGATGACCTTGACCTTCTTGTTGAAGACGGGGGTCACGAGCTCTTTGCCCACGAGATGCCCCTTCTCCTTGTCCTCGGGGTTCACTGCCACCAGGAGGCACGTGCAGAGGAGTTCTGGCCGGGTCGTCGCGATGAGAACCTCATTCCCAGTGTCCGCCTCCTTGAACTTGATATAATTGAGCTTCGTGCTCCTGTGCTCGTAGTCAACCTCGGCGTCGGCGAGGGCGGTCCTGCACCTGGTGCACCAGTTGATAGGGAAGTGTCCCTTGTACACGAGACCGTTCTTGAACATGCGTATGAATGATACCTGGGTGAGCCGGCGGTAATAGTGTGCGTCCGTCTGGTAGTATATGCTCGGGTCCATGCTCTGGCCGAGCATCTCAAACTGCTTCGTCATCTCGGCGATGTACTTCTCGGCAAACTCGGAGCACATCTTGATGAACTGCTGCCTCGGCACGTCAGTCGCCTTGACCCCGTGGACCTTCTCGACTCTGACCTCGACAGGTGTGCCGTTGGTATCGAAGCAGAGCGGGTAGAACACGTTGAACCCCTTCAGCCGCTTGTACCTGGCCGCGAAGTCTATGACGGTGTAGCCGTAGGCGTGGCCGAGATGAAGGTTGCCTGACGCGTATCTCGGAGGGGTGTCTATGCTGTAGACCGTCTTCTCCGAGACGCGGTCGAAGCGGTGTATGCCCCACTCCTTCCACATCGACTGCCACTTGGACTCGCACTCACGCCAATCGTACTGGGCCATCTATCCACGGTCAAAAGAGTAAGCGTAGATAAACCTTCTTGGCGTCTCCGGCCAGCGTCTCGGTTCACTTGCGGACGCGCTTCTTCCTGAACACGTTCGACTGGATGAGGTCCTCGACCTCTGTGGTCATGGGTCCGGCCCACTGGTCCAACGTGAACAGTCCCTCCTGGAGGCACCGGATGAGGACGGCCATCTGGTGGGGGCAGAAATACCCCTTCTCGCGATGGTCGACGCACTCGCAAGAGGTGTCGACGTCCTCGTTCGTCTGGTTGACGAACCTGACATGATAGACCTCGTACCCGTCCGACTTCCTCAGGGAGAACACTGCGTTCACGATCGTATCGTCGCTCTTCGGGTCCAGGTCGACAACCTTCCTGCCGCCGGCCCACTTGATCGCCTTCGCCATGTTCTCGACGAAGTATATCTCCTCCTGGGCGGAGCAGAAGTCCTCGAGCGCCTTTCTGTCCATGTTGTCGAGGACGAAGCCCACGAGCTCCTCCTTCAACAGGTTCGACCATCCAGAGAGCTTCTTCGTGTCGCACAGGTTCCTCAGGCTCACGACTGTCAGTCTGGAGACCCTTAGCTCAAGGGGCAAGTCCTTTCTCATATCCCATCCCTTGATGGACTGGATGAAGCTCGTCGGATAATAAGATAGCGACCGGAGGATCCTCAGAGGGAGTCGTCCGTGGGCATCCTGTGCCTGCGCATGACCAGGATGTGGTCCTTCTCGATCCTGCTGTCGTTCCACCGCGGTATGTCCAGGTGGCGGTTTATGACATCGTACACGTATGTGCCTTCGAGCTCGAACCCGCACTTCTCGGCTATCCTGGCGAGGATGCGGTAAGTGGGTATGCGGACCTTCCTGAACGTGTTCTCGCCGACCACGACGCAGTACGCCCCGTTCCTCTTCAGTACCCTGTTGACCTCGCATAAGTTGCGGCGCATGTCGTCGAAGTACTTGTACACGATGTAGGCGCTCTTCTTCTCCGTCTCTATGAGCTCGGTCATGACGCTCTTGAGCTCGGGGATGGAGGTCCTGGGCTCCCAAGGCCGGTACTCGGACACATATGCCCTTGACGTGCCCACCACCTGCCCGTCCAACTTGGCCATGTCGGGCATGAGGTCGAGCCAGAACATCTCGAGC
>JAABQR010000024.1 GCA_011391345.1 Methanobacteriota archaeon
AGGGCGGCGGTGGTCAGGGCGGACATGGTCGCGAGCGGGGACTCGCTCCCGGTCCTCCCGCCGCTCTATGGTCGGGGCGCGTCCAGCGCGACCGTGGAGTCCGTCGGGCGCGCCAGCCCGACGGGGCGCTACGTGTACTGCTTCTCCGTCCGCGAGCCGCTCCACGGCTTCGCCCTCGCGAACGGCGTCGTGACTCACAACTGCTTCGGCTACACGGGCTACAAGAACGCGCGCTTCGGCAGGATCGAGTGCCACGAGGCCATCAACGCGTACGGGAGGGAGATCATGCTCCAGGCCTCGGAGATAGCCGAGGCGCACGGGTTCGAGATACTCCACGGGATAATCGACTCGCTCTGGCTCAAGGGGAGCGGCGACCCGAGGAGGTTCTGCGAGCATGTGTCGGGCCACATAGGGATACCACTGGAGCCGGAGGGCGTCTACAAGTGGGTCGCGTTCCTGCCAGACAAGGCGCACGGGGTAGGCGCGCTCAACAGGTACTATGGCCTGTTCGAGGACGGCAGGCTCAAGGTGCGGGGGATCGAGCTGAGGCGCAAGGACACGTGCGGCCTCGTGAGGAACATGCAGGCGGACATGCTCGCGCGGCTCGCGAAGGCCGAGGACTCGGAGGGGTTGACGGAGTTGGTGCCAGAGGCGCTGGCGGTGCTCGACGGGTATGTGGAGGACGCCCTGTCGGGGACCGTGCCCGCGTCGAAGCTCCTCGTGGCCAGGAGCGTCTCCAAGCCATTGGACGGCTACAGACACGTGAGCGACGCGGTCTCCGCGCTGCACCAGCTATGCTCCGAGGGGATAGAGGTCAACCCGGGCGAGCGGGTGAGGTTCGTGATCACGAGCGCGGGGAGCAGGGACCTCGGGGACAGGGTGCGGGCGGAGCCGTTCGCCTCGGACGGGGAGTACGACCCTGAGGCGTACGTGGACCTGCTCCTGCGGGCCGCGGAGACGGTCTTGACGCCCATGGGTTGGGACCGGCCGAGACTGCTGGGGAGGAGCGGCGGGGACGGCCTGAAAAACGCTAATTTCTAAACTTGTTCTAATTGGGTAGTCAGTAACGGACATGTTTATATAGGATGATGGCGAAACAGGTACCGTAGTTCGAGGGGGGTAAGAGCGCGCATGTTCGGCTCTAAAATAGCCATGCTCGCAGTAGCTGTCACGGTCATAGGACTCGCGGCCGTGCCGGTCTCGATTGCGCTAGACGATGACGCCAAGACTTACGACCTGTCCTCTGTCGAGGGCACCGTCAAGGCGTTCGTCTGTTGCGACGAGGACTGCGATGATTGTGACGAGCGAGCGGGCGCGTTCATGCTCGAGACCGACGACGGCGAGATGATCAGGGTCGAGTTCGGGCCGTGGTGGTACTGGGAGACCCAGGAGATCACGGTCAGGGACATAATCGAGGTCGGCGACGAGGTCAATGTCACAGGAGAGCTCGTGGATGAGGATGACGTGACCGTCATGGAGGCATGGGTCATCAAGAACCTCGACACGGGCGAGGATATCACGATAAAGGTGGAAGGGTGCCCGCCTTGGGCAGGCGGGCCCATTAAGCTGGGTATTGAACCCTGGCCTCCTTCTGAAGAGGAGGATTAACCGGTCAGGGCCGGAGATGGGTCCCCGCCAGTTTTAACGGGGGGAGAAGAAGACGGGACCCTTCCACCTTTTACCAACATTCCGCCGGGCCGGCGATTCTTGTGACCGACGTCTCGCGCGCCATCACCACGAGATGAACATCAGCGATATCGGCACGAGCAGGCAGCCCATGAGATGTATCCTCCTCACGCCGATCAGCGGTGGCATGACGCCGAGCGTGCACGCGGTCGCCAGCAGGAACATCCCGCGCAGGCCCGTGAGGACCGCGACGAGCGCGCATATGAAGATCAGCGCGCCGACCGAGAGACGCCGGGAGCACAGCGCCCTGCCGACCCTGCGTAGCCTCTCGCGCATACTGGTCATGACGGCGTAGGACAGCGACGCCGACAGCACCATGGACAGCAGTATCGCGGCCGGCGCGAGAAGGTCGGGCAGCGAGGCCCCCACCGGCTCGGGTGAGACGAACCTCGTCACCGCGTCCATGACGCCGCTCCTCGAACGCAGTATGGTGAACAGCGCGCCGACGGACAGCACCGCGCCAGCGGTCGATATGGCGGAGTAGAGCCAGATGAACCGGGTCGAGCTCTCGACGTCGCGCGCCTCCTCGGAGGGGCGGCGCACGAGCGACGAGCAGAGCGTCGCGGACGAACCCGATGTCAGCCCCGGCATCCAGCCGACCAGGACGCCTCCGACGAGAGACAGGATGGTCCCGCTCGCGAGACCTGTCGGCCTTATCTTGCACCCCAACGCCAGACCGGGATCGCGCGCAGGCTCATGGCCTAGGCTGAGCAGGAGCGTGGGCAGGCCGAACAACCCCGCGAACAAGGGCAACAGGAGGGAGGACCTGGGGACGAACGGGCTCTGGCAGCCGGGAATGGCGCAAGCGAAGTAGTTCGTGTCGAGCACGACCAGACCCAGCACGCCGGACGCGGTGAACATGGCCAGGACCTTGGAGGTTCGCGTGACCTTCGAGAGGATGCGATGACGCGAGGCCGGGACCGCGAGCCCGTCCGAGAGCACCAACGCTGCGGACAGCAGGAGGATGAGATAGCCCATCACGGCCTTGACCAGGTCGTACACGCCGACGGACGGGCCGAGGATGAACGAGACAGGCGCCAGCACCGCCACGCCGAGCAGGACCCCGGCGAGGCTCCCATCCATAGACGCTCTCACGGCGGCCCAGCCCAGGCCCGCCTTCGCGAGCCTGTGGGCGGGCAGCACGGTGACCACATCCCCTGCGGGGATGCCGACGTACGTGTTCGGCACAGCCTCGGAGAAGCTGTGGGATACCAGCGCTGACGCGAGGAAGCACGAGACCATGATGCCGGGGTCGGCTGCGCCGACCGCGTCGCCCACGAACGCGAAGAACGCGAGGACCGCGCCTGCGCCCGCGACCGTGGCCGCGGCGACGTTGTTCACGTGCAGGCCCGGGACGAGGCCGGTGACGAAACCGACCGCGAAGCCCGCAGACGCCGAGGCGAATATCGAGACGAGGAGCCCGAGCTCGGACACGGACGGTCAACGGGCCCCGTCATACTCGTGATATGGACTGCAGGCACGCTTCGGAGGCAGGCCCATCATATGCCCCTAAAGAAGATAATCTAAATAGAGAACACATCGAATGTGCCCTTTTCCGAGTAAATCCGAGCTACACGACCCGGGCCTTACCGTCTATGACCTCGAC
>JAABQR010000025.1 GCA_011391345.1 Methanobacteriota archaeon
GGACCCGCTCGGCATACGCCCATTGTGCGTCGGCAGGACGAAGACCGGATATGCTGCCGCCTCCGAGAGCGTCGTGTTCGACACGCTCGGGGGAGAGTTCGTCAGGGATGTTGAACCCGGGGAGATAGTCGAGTTGCTCCCGGGAGAGATCAAGCCCCACAAGACGGGCCTCGCGAGGGGTAGGGCGCACTGCATGTTCGAGTGGGTCTACATCGCGAGGGCCGACTCGATCATCGAGGAGAAGCTCGTGTACGAGGTCAGGAGGCGCATAGGCGAGCGCCTCGCGAAGGAGCAGCCCGTGCAGGCCGATGTCGTGGTGCCGATCCCTGATTCAGGAAGGTCCCACGCGATGGGGTACGCGGAAGGGTCGGGCATCAGGTACTCCGAGGGCCTCATGAAGAACAGGTATGTGGAGCGCACGTTCATCATGCCCGAGCAGTCGGACAGGACCACGAGCGTCATGCTCAAGCTCAACCCGCTCAAGAGCGTCATAAAGGACAAGAGGATCGTCCTTGTGGACGACTCCATAGTCCGGGGCACGACCATGAGGAAGATCGTGCAGCTCGTGAGGAACGCGGGGGCGAAGGAGGTCCATGTGAGGGTAGGTTCCCCGCCGATCATCGCCCCGTGCTACTTCGGCATCGACATGAAGACCAGGGACCAGTTCGCGGCCACAGGGAGGACGGTGGAGGAGATCGGGAAGATGCTCACCGCCGACAGCCTCGGGTACATATCGGTCGAGGGGCTCGTGGACGCCATCGGCATGCCCGCGAGCGACCTGTGCCTCGCGTGCCTGACAGAGGAGTATCCCTTGGCCGTGCCCGGGGAGAAGGTCCGGTACCAGAAGAAGCTCGACTCGTTCGCTTGACGGACACACTGGCGGTCTGTCCGTGTTTTGGTCCTCGAGACCCTTCAACGATTGTGCCAATCTTTGATTCTTGTCCCACAAAACACTACCCCTTCCACCTCGGTGACGGGAAACGGGAGAACAACAGGGCACGGAGTGAGACTGTCGGGGACGCCGTCAGATAAGACACGGACGGCCTCGGCGGGAAGACACCAAGGAAGTGAGGACATGAGGAAGGAGTTCGAGAGCGAGTTGGCGAAACAGGTATCGGGAAAGAAGAGACTCAGCAAGGCCTGGGTCATGGTGGCACTCTGTGCGGCCATTCTGGTCAGCGGGGCCGTAGCTGTGACGGCCGCATCCGCCGCAGATCAGATACGCCTCCATCTCCAGGACGGAACTGGGGACAACTGCGTCGATGACGGCATATGCGACCCCACCCTGGACGGCGACGGCGTCTGCGACAATGACTGCACGTGCGACTGCGACGGAATCTGCGACTGTCCTGAGGACTGCAACTGCGTAGACTGCCCGTGCTGCGTCGTTGAATGATCCCGTAGATAGACAGCGGTTGAAACCCATTCAGAGGCCTGTCGGGGGATGATTGACCCCGGCAGGCGGATTATATTCCCAACATCTTCCGCATTCGGACGCATCCGAAATGACCGGGGAAGCTTTAATTACACCTACCATATACATCGACAACCCACATGGGCCGGTAGATCAGCGGAAGATCGCTCGCTTGGCATGCGAGAGGCCGCGAGTTCAAATCTCGCCCGGTCCACATTCATCTTCTGAATATCGTTCGCGCAATCGCGCATGCCCCGGACAAGAGGCCGACGCTCGGGCGACCGAGATTGGCCGAAATGGCCTCCGCTCGCACGTCTGCTATCGCATCTCAGATGCATCGGTGACCGGGTCAGTAGACGCTACCGCCGGGCTGAGTCGATTCTAGAACGCCATCTACCGCGTTTAGCGTGTACTCCACCCCTTCGCTCCCCGTCCACGAAGCAAGGTCGAATGTCGACGTCATCGTCATCTTGAACACGGATACGCCGGTGAAGGTCAGAGGCGTCCTCGGTTGACAGACATCTGGCGTGCGAGTAGTCGTGAGGAAGTATGCCGCGCCCGTGCCGTCGTTGCACGCGTCGAATAGAGTCACTTTCCCGTACTCATCTACACCCAGCGCGACCTTCTCGTCGATGCCTATGCCCATCGCCACATCCGCCCATTCATCCTGTACTATGCGCGCCAGGAATGTCACGAGCCGCCCCATCCTGTCCCTCGCCACGAAGTGGCTGTCGGTGATCTTGTCACCCATGTTCGGCATGGTAAGGAAGTCCTGTTCAAGGGTCAGTCTCGGGTGATACGGGTTCGTGAGGGCTTCGTCTGAATCTATGGTGTTCCTCTCGGCGGAGAAGCAGAACTCGCCCAATATGGCGAGGCCCGCACTTGTGCCCCCGATTGGCGCGTTCTTCTGCAAGACATCGTGTATCGCATCCTCCACAGCGGTGCCTTTCCACATCCTCACGTAGTCCCACTGGTTGCCTCCCGCGATGAACAGCGCCTCGGCGTTGCGGATCTTGGCAAGCACGAAAGGGTCAGAACACGCTTCGTCCTTCAGGAATATGATCGTCTCGCATGAATCGACGCCTCCGAGCTGCTTGTATATCCACGGATTGTAGGCGTCCGTGCCCGCGCAGCGAATCACGACGAAGTCGCCGCCCCCGGACTTCTCAATCATCCACTCCATCGCCTCTGCGACGTCCGTGCTCCCGCCTGCGAGCAACAGGCCACCCGATACATCCCCAGGCTCGGGCACGTAGTCGTCCGGATCCCCTGCGACGTAGTATTCATATGTGGTCTTCGCACCCGATGCCGACAACGACATCATCGTTGTCGACAGCACCATGATAAGAATCAGACTCCCTGCTGCAACACGCTTCGCGAGATACACGGTTCCCTCGCCCCCAGAAATGAACTGATTGATGGGTACATTATGGTTCCGTCAGTAGCCTCCTGACCACCTCGAATTATTTGGCAGATCGAACAAGGACGGACTGCTCAATGCAGCGGGCCCGGCGGAACGAACGACACCTATATATCAGGGGCCGTCATCAGCGTTATGCTTTAATGAGCATATAGAGGAGATATAATGAGCGAAGACTCCAGAGAAACTAATGATAACTCCGAATCCGGCACGGAATCCGAAAGCTTGAGTTCGCCCAAGAAGACGGGCGTCTCCCCTGCAATGAAGATGGCTGCATTGGCAGCCGTTATCATCCTCCTGGTGGCAGTACCCATGGGGTACTTCATACTGAACCAAGACGACGATGAGGCGGCCGACTTCTCCGTCGCGCTCACCGGCAAAGGCGGAGAGGAGGAGGCCGTGGACCTTGCATCGCTCGAG
>JAABQR010000026.1 GCA_011391345.1 Methanobacteriota archaeon
CGGGGTCGTCGAGCGGGATCGGCTTGCCCGTCTCCGCCTGGCGCCATGTGGCCATGATCATCTCGGCCGGCCAGCGCGGGTCCCCCATGCTCGCGTAGTTGTCGCTCTCCTTCACCGAGAGTGACTTGGTCTGGCAGTTCGCCACGCAGAAGAAGTAGTTCACCTCGCACGACGGGCCGATGCACATCCTGTCGTCGGGCGGGAGTATCTTGACGTGGCCCTCGGTGCGCTTGTGGACGCCGTACGGACAGAGCGATTCGCACATGCCGCACGAAATGCATGTATCGGCCCTGCGGACCACGTATCTGTTCATGAACTGCAGTCTCTCGGCGGGCGCGAGGGAAACCCCGGGATAGGCGTCCGAGTACGAGTCTGGGCTCTCAGCCACGTATGGCACCTCCCGCTATCGTGGATAGCAGTTCCTTCTGGATGTCGTCATAGAATATGGCACGTCCGACCTCGCCCCTGAGCCTCCGGACCTCCCTGATGCCCATCGCGCCGAGCATCTCGAGCATCTGGTCCCTCCACGCGCCGACCATGTTGGTCACGCGGCCCTGGACCCATTCCGGGGCGGCCTTGTCGATCGACGCCGGGCACGACGATGGCATGCACGACGGGCAGAGCCTGCAGCTGAGGGCCACCATGAGGGCGGTATCTAGCGCCACGGCGTCAGCGCCGCACACGATAGTCTTGGGGACATGCTCCGCGGCGGCGATGCCACCCCCCGCGATGATCGTGACCTTGTCCCTGAGGCCCTTCGCTGTCATGGCCGTGTGGACCGCTCTGAGCGAGTCCTTAGCGTGCCTGGTCTCGCCCCTCCCCTGCTCCCGTCCGTCCTCGTCATATTCGATATGGACCACTGGCACATCAGCCTCCAGCATCTCGAGCACCGTGCCCTCGACGCCCTTCGAGGCTTGCATCCTGAGTGAAAGGACCTTGTCCGGGAACCGTTTCATGATCGTCTTGGCGGCCATCTTCCATGATGAGCCGATGCGCAGTTCGACCATGCGCGTCCTCGGGTCGAATTCGACCGACCGGGGATCAGTGCCCTCTGGCAGCACGGGCACGATCTGCGCGGATGCGATGTCCATGAGCTCACGTGTGACCATGTCCATAGGCACCAGCATGAGTGTGTCGAGCATCTTCGCCGCCATAGCGCAGCCCATCAGCGAGCCGGGACCTGCCGCGTCCAGCTTGGCGGAATCGAATATCATGGGTATCGACAACTCGATGACCGGGGGCAGCTCGGTGGACAGCTTCCCGTCGCCGTCGAACTCGAGCCAGAGCGGTCTGCGGCCGATGTCCGCGCTCGTGGATATGGTCTCGCGGCCATGGATGCCGTCCCTCGTGGGTCTCACTATCTCGGACATGTCAGTCCACATGCCGTCGTAGTCCGGACCCGCGAACATGCCCCTATAGCCAGCTCCGAACACGGGTATCTTCCCCGTCTCCGCCTCGCCCCATATCGTGCTGAGCCTGAGCGGCGTCCAGATGCCGCGTCCGAGGGCCCTGTAATCAGGTCCCAGGGACATCATGAGGGCCCTCTGAGGGCAGTCGGAGATGCACCTGAAGCAGTTCTTGCACAGGTGGCTGAGAGGGTCCGCCATCTCCCTCGGATCCGACTCCTTCCGCTTGTGGACGCCGTATATGCAAGCCTTCTCGCACTTGCCACAGTTGACACAGTTCGAGGCGCGCGTGATGACGAACTTCGGGACCGGCGGGGCCGTCGATGGGACGGTCTCGATCGGTATGTGGTACCTCTCATATCGCACCTGGACCACCCCCTCCCCTGTGCTTGGGGGCGCCGATGACGAACCCGCGCTTGACGAGGTCGTCATACTCAGGCGATGACTCCACGAACTTGACGAAGCGCTCGATCTCCTGCGGGTCCCTCCCGAACCGTTGCTCGAGCCTGCGTTCCAGGTCCTCGTAGAACGGTATCAGCTCCAGCTTGGATTGGCAGACCTGTTCGCAGGCCTTGCACCTCATGCATAGGAACGTGCGGTGCGCATGCTCCTTCGTGATATCCATACCCGCAGCCATGGCCTTTGCCGTGAGCAGCTTCCCCCTGGCCGTGACGCGCTCGTCGCCCAACGCGAGGTACGCTGGACACACGCTGACGCAGGCCCCGCACATGGCGCACTCGTCTGCGGTCCTGAGGTCCGCTGGCCTGCTCTTCGGCTCCAGCATGTCACGGGCGAACTCCGTGGCCTTGCGCAGGACCGGGAGCGCGAGCGGGGACATCCACAGGATCGCCCTCAGGACCGGCCCCATCAGCTTCGGCTCCATCACGAGTCCGCTGAGCGGGCCGAACCTGCCTGAGAGACGGAAGTACTTGCCTGGGTTCATGACGTCCCTGGGATCGTACTCCGCCTTCAGGCGTCGCATGGCGTCCTTGCGACCCTTCTCCGCGACATCCGAGAACGCGTGGTTCCAGATGCCGACCGAGTACGGCCTCGCGCCCATGTCGACCGCGAGCCTGGTGAGCAGGAGAGACTTGAAGGCGTCGAGCGTGAAGAGGATGGTGTTCCCCTGATCGGTCATGAAGAAGCAGAGCAGGAGCGCCTCGTCCCCCGGGAGCATGTGCACCTCGAACATCGGCGCGATGTCCAGCTTGACCGAGAGCGAGGTGATCGAGGATATGACATCCTTGAGCGATCTCTTGGTCGCGACGACCTCGAGGCCGAGCATGCCGGGGCCGAACCTGCGGATCTTCATCGGGAAATAGCGCTCGTTCCAGACATATCTCGCGAGGTACTCCGGCTCCTCCCTGAGGTTCTTGGATACGAGCAGCGAATCGAAGGCCGCTTGGGATGTCTCGTCCTCGATGTAGACGATCACCGCGTCCCCGGGGGTGATCCGCGGGGAGTCCAGCATCCTGTTCGTGTAGGATATCCTCAGGGCGCTCTCGAAGAACACATGGGTCGGCTTCACGGCTGCCGCGGCCTCCTCTGCGAACGAGAGGGCGCTCGCGTGGTCCGGGAACATCACGAGGCGTGGCCTCGAACGTTCGGATACCGACTTCACCTGGAGCGTGACCGATGTGACGACCCCCAGCTGTCCCTCGCTGCCGAAGACCAGGGGGAACTCCTTGTCCGCCTGCGTGAGCATGACGATACCGCTCCTCGGTGTCGCGAGTTCTAGCGAGAGCACGTTGCTCATCAGGTGGCCTCTCGAGAAGCTGTTCATGCCGATGCCTCCCGTGGCGACCCAACCTCCGACGGTGGAGAACTT
>JAABQR010000027.1 GCA_011391345.1 Methanobacteriota archaeon
GGCAGCCCGACTGGGCAGCTGTACCGTTCGGGAACGGGACTGTCATCGCCGGGATTTGGCAAGGGTTCAGAGCCATGAGCATGAAACCCAGGATCCTGGCATATTCCAACAACAACTCCGCCGTCAGGGGCCTAGTGAGCAGATCGAAGGAGCCGATCCCCGTGCCAGACCTCAAGATAACCGAGATCAACGAGCCTCTGTCTGGCAATTTCCTGCTCGATGAACGGGACGGCATGGACGCCGTGCTCGACTCGAACGGGACCGCGTTCGAAGTGAGCGACGACGAGCTGGTGAAGGCGGCGAAACTCATCATGACAGAGGAAGGGTTGGACGTGCTCCCGGCGTCCGCAGGTGCGATAACCGCGGTCAAGTTGCTGGATTCGAGGAACCACACATTCGTAGCGGTCATCACCGGCAGAGGCCATGGTCATCTCTGAGCCCCTGTACGGATATGAGCATCATCCCGATGGCAAATCCAACCAACATATTAATACATCAAGGTACATTGCCAGCCCGATGGACGCAGCCGCAGGCAAGCTCAGGTTGGTTCTTCTCGTATTGACCCTAGGGGTCCCTGTTGACCTGCGGATTGAAGGCCTGTAACGGGCGCGCGACCTGGGGTGTTGTGATGTCCGTTCGGGCGTTGTCAAGGAGTGTGAACAAACGATGAAGGGCGCAAAGGCGACGATCAAGCTGCTGGAGAGACAGAACGTCGATGTGATGTTCGGTATACCCGGCGGGGTCCTTCTTCCGTTCTACGACGAGCTGGTCGAGTCGGACATAAGACACATACTCGTGAGGCACGAACAGTGCGCAGCGCACATGGCCGACGGCTACGCACGCGTATCGAAACGCCCGGGCGTGTGCGTAGCGACTTCAGGGCCAGGCGCGACAAACCTCGTGACAGGTGTGGCGACCGCGTTCATGGACTCGTCGCCGATCGTCGCGCTCACGGGGCAGGTGGCCACCGGCGTACTCGGGAACGACGCGTTCCAGGAGGCTGACTCGTTCAGCCTCATGATGCCGATAACCAAGCACAACTTCAGGGTCACTGACCCGAAGGATCTGGCCGAGACTGTCAACAAGGCGTTCATGATTGCCACGACGGGACGCTTCGGACCAGTCCACATCGACCTGCCGACGGACATATTCACGTCCGAGGTCGAGGATGGCGACCTCGCGAAGACCGTCCGTGTTCCCAAACCCAAGAGGAACCTCTCGGGGCTCCTAGATGCGATCAAGCTCCTCGAATCCGCAGAGAGACCCACCATCATGGTCGGGGGTGGCGTCGCGTGGTCGAGGGCCGGCGGGGAGATAACCCGGCTCGCTGAGATACTCATGGCGCCCATCGTGACCACTCTCATGGCGAAGGGTTCCGTGTCCGAGAACCACCCACTCGTGCTCGGCGTCTGTGGCATGCACGGGCGCCAGGTGGCCAATTACGCTCTCAACAACTGCGATGTCCTGCTCGCGATAGGCACCAGGTTCAGCGACAGGGTCACGGGCAAGCTGAGCGAGTTCGGCACGAAGACGAAGGTCGTGCATGTGGACATAGACTCATCCGAGATAGGCAAGAACGTCAAGGGCAGAGTCGGACTTGTCGGAGATGCATGGACGGTCGTGAACGCGCTCATCGCAGGCCTGCAGAAGAGGAAGAAGAAGGAGACCTGGATGGAGCGCATGAAGACGCTCAACAAGGAGTGCACTTGCGACTACGACCTCAGATCAGACCCCCTCAAGCCCCAGAAGGTCATCCACGAGCTGTCGAGGCTCCTCCCGGACGACGCGATAGTGACCACAGAAGTGGGTCAGAACCAGATGTGGGCCTCGCACTTCTATAAATGCCACGGGAAGAGGATGTTCATCACATCGGGTGGCCTGGGTACGATGGGGTTCGGTTTCCCCGCTGCCCTCGGGGCCAAGATCGCCCGGCCTGAGAGCGTCGTCGTCGACATCGCCGGGGACGGCAGCCTCCAGATGGTCTCGCAGGAGTTCGCGACGGCTGTCGAGAGTGACATACCCGTAGTCGTGTGCCTGCTCAACAATGGGTGGCTCGGCATGGTCAAGCAGTGGCAGAAGCACTTCTACGGTTCGAGGTACATGGCCACCAAGTTCAGCGGCACGCCCGACTTCGTCAAGCTCGCCGAGGCGTACGGCGCCGAGGCGATCAGGGTGGAGAAGCACTCGGAGGTCGCCGAGGCCATCAAGAGGGCAGCCAAGTGCGATGTGCCCATGCTGCTCGACTTCATCATCGACCCAGAGGAGGATGTGCTCCCGATGACCCCTCCCGGCAAGCGGACATCGGAGTGCATCATGGGCAGATGCCAATGGAAAGGAGGTGCGTGAATGGAAGTGCTGATGTTGCTCGTCTACGACCAGCCAGGCGTGATGCAGAGGGTCATGGGCGAGTTCACCAGAAAACGGATAAACGTGGAGACTATCGTGGTCGGCAAGTGCGAGATGCCTGAGAGGGCCAGGATCGTGCTCTCGGTCGAGAACAGGGAGAAGGCGATGAACGTGATCGAGCACCTCAGGTCCCTTCAGGAGGTCATCGAAGCCGATATCGTGCCTGCCGACAGGCACGAGGCATACGCGATCCTCCTGGGCAAGGAGGGCGTCTGCAGGGTCACAGGCACTGCAGAAGAGGTGGAGGCTCTGATCGAGAAGAGCCAACCTCAGAAATACATAGAGGCTATGAACGCGATTTGATACGGATGTGGTGACAATGGCAAGGATGTACTACAACAAGGACGCGAACCTGAACGTGCTCAAGGGCAAGAAAGTCGCCGTGATAGGGTACGGCATACAGGGGAGGGCGCAGTCGCTCAACCTCAAGGACAGCGGCGTCGATGTCGTGGTCGGCCTGAAGTTCAGAGACGACTACTGGAAGCAGGCGAAGGCCGACAAGATGGAGATCCTCGGCATACCAGAGGCCGTCAAGGCCGCGGACATCGTCATGATGCTCATCCCGGACGAGGTCCAGAAGATGGTGTACGACGCTGAGATCGCCCCGAACCTCCGAAAGGGCATGACGCTCGACTTCGCCCACGGGTTCAACATACACTTCAAACTCATAGTGCCGCCGAGCGACGTGGATGTCATCATGGTCGCCCCCAAGGGTCCGGGCGCCCTCGTGAGAGAGACATTCCTCGCGGGGAACGGAGTCCCAGCACTCATAGCGGTGCACCAGGACCACACGGGCAAGGCGAAGAAGACCGCGCTCGCGATGGC
>JAABQR010000028.1 GCA_011391345.1 Methanobacteriota archaeon
AAGGGCGGTCATGTCCATCACCAGGGACCTGGTCCGGGACGAGGTCTCGCGAATGAGGGTCGAGAGCATCATCGGTAGGGAACCGACGGTTGGCAGGGCGACGCTCATCAGGTTGAGACATTCCTCCAGACTGAGGGAGTTGGGGGTTCGTCCGATGGACGTGTTCATCAAGGAACTGAAAGTGAGCCCCGACACGACCCGGTCTGTCGAAGAGAGGATGGTACTCAATTGTGTCGCTAGTGAGACAATAACCCCTGGAACGGGCCACGCGGTTGCACGGAACCCACCAGCCGAGGGGGAGTCACGACACATGCATGACGGGGCGTCGGCAGGGATGGAGTGCACGGACAACTGCCCCTTCAGGCATCTGTGCGGCGATTACAGAGCCGATGTCAGGGACGGCAAGGCGTGGTGCACCCTATTCCGCGAATTCTCCACGTGAACGCGGCGGGAATGTCAATCACACCGTCATAACTCGAAATGCGGCATGGACCAATAGGAGAGACGAGATACAGTAGGTCGTAAACGATGATCGTCCTCTGGCACTAGCCACGTGGCCACATTCAGTTCCTCAACAAGGCCCAGCTGATGCTCCAAAACCGTTAAGTGCTGCATGAATGTTGACCATCGTAGGAACACGTGCCAGTCGTGGAGATGACCGTATGAGGGGAGACAAGTGGACGAACATCCTGCTGATAGCTATCCTAGCGTTCTCGCTCTCGGTCGCCTGCGCCTCGGCAGCCGCGGAGCAACCTGAGTTTATCCAGATAATCGATGTCGACACCTACGAGAAGACTTTGCGTGCCGGTGAATCTGTCACTTACAACTGGACGATACGCAACATCGATTCCGTCGCGGACCTCACCATATCGGCTGAGGTGCGCTTGGCCAATGACGGATGGACCGCGGAGCTGAGCGCTTACGAGTTCACGTTGATTCCAGGGGAACTCACATCGGTCACTGCCACCGTGCACGCGCCGTTCGAGAAGGGCGATGCCTCTTCGAACCTCACCGTCGTGTTCGACGTCTTAGAAGACGGGTACCTTGTGCAGGTGGCATCCGTGAGTGCCTCCACGGAGATCCTGGGCGCGTTCGGGAGCGCCAACAAGGTCCTCGGGCTCTTCGATAATCCTCTGCCGTCGCCGCTGGACAACGAGTGGGGCATATTCCTCCTCGACGTGGTCCTCTGGCTGGGCATCGCGTTCGGCATCGCATACCTCATGGACGCGGTCGCGTACGGGTTCACCCGCAAGACGACGACCATGCTGGATGATATCATCCTCGGGATCGTCCGCACACCTGTGCTCCTGCTTGTGTTCGCGTTCGGGGTGGTCAACTCCCTCGATGCGCTCCACGAGCACATACCGCTTGACCTCAGGGACCTCGTCCTGACGATATATGGCGCAGTCGTGGTCCTCGTGATATTCTACCTAGCGTACAAGCTCTTCAAACAGATACTCGTGTACTACGGCAAGGTGATTGCCAAGAAGACCGCGAGCAGCATCGACGATGTGCTCATACCCGTCGTTGAGAAGGTGGGCGTCGTGGCCATCGGCATTGCGGCGCTCGGATACGTGCTTGACATCCTGAGCGTCGACCTGACCATGTTCGTAGCGGGCGGAGTCGTCGTCTCCATGGTCCTCGCGTTCGCGGCACAGGAGACCATATCCAACTTCTTCAGCGGGATATTCCTGCTCCTGGACAGGCCCTTCGCCGAAGGGGACATGATAATACTCCCTGACGGCGACTGGGTCGAGGTGCGGGGGATAGGCCTGAGGACCACAAGGCTGTACAGGTACTCGGACGCAACGATGATCACCCTGCCGAACAACAGGCTGGTCAACGATAAGATCGTCCGGGTCAGCAACGTCACCGACCCCGCGAGGGTCAATGTAGATGTGAATGTGGCCTACGGCTCGGACCCGAAGAGGGTCAGAGAAGCAATAACGAAGGCCATAGAAGCGAGCCCGTACTCGCTGCTGACGGACGAGGCGCGCAAGCCCATCATACTCTTCGACAGCATGGGCGACTCTGCCCTGCTATTCAAGATCCTATGCTGGATCAACGACAACACGAAGCGCATGGATGCCCGTGATAGGCTGGTCGAGGAAGTATACCTGAAGCTCACGGATGCAGGCATCGAGATACCGTTCCCGCAGACGGTCGTCACTATCAAGAAGGAGTGAGAGCCCGAAGGAGGGACATCAGATTGTGAAGGAGGAACCGATAGGCGATATCCGGGTATCGGATGTGATTGACAGAGCGGTCAGAACTGCGAGCCCTGCCACCGTGCGCGCGGACGCGACCCTGCGCAAGGCGGTGGAGGCGATCACCATGGACAACGAGACTAGGAAGGTATATGTCCTCGACGATGAAGGCAAACTCGCAGGGACCGTCACACTAGAGGTGCTCCTGAGGCATGCAGGGTACAAGTTCGGCGTGCGGTCGACGGGTATGACATCATTCCTGAGGATGCTCGCTGAGATCTCGGACGACCTGGTGAGCGAAGTCATGGCCAAGCCCATCAAGATCTCCAGTGACGAGCTGCTTGTCAACGCCACCAAACTCATGATCGAGAACCACCTGAACGACCTCCCGGTCGTCGACGGAGAGAACAGACTCGTGGGCGAGCTGAACGGCCTCGACATCCTAAGGCTCGGCATCCGCACCGAGAAGTAGCGCGTCGACGAGCAGGTCGGATGGAACAGTTTATGCCCCAGCAGCCGATTCGGGGATACTGGCCACACCAAGGCCCTCAAAGTTCTTCATGGGCTTCGGCCGGAATCGACACGGTCAACGGGAGCTGAGCACGTCTTTACGGGCGGGGCGGCGGACCATACTGAACAGGGACGAGGGGCAATCGAGGCATAGGAGGAGCGACACACGCACGAAGACGCGACACACCCGTTCGGGGACCAAATTCGCTGGAGCGAGAGCTTCCACTTCAACTTCTACGACAGGGCCAAGGGCTTGTGCGGCTTCATGGGCATCGGGCTGAAGCCCAACATGTCCACGAAGGACATGTTCGGCTACTTCATGATGCCAGATGGATCCGTCGTGGGCCTCGAGGGGTCGACGACGTTCGATGGACCTACCCTTGAGGCGAAGGGGCTCAGGTTCGAAATGCTCGAACCCGAGGAGCGATGGGGTGTCAGGTTCGCCGGCGGGATGGAGAGGGCCACCGGAAGGAAGACGAAGATG
>JAABQR010000029.1 GCA_011391345.1 Methanobacteriota archaeon
GCTGCGCCCGAGGCGATGCACGAGAAGGCCGTTTCCATAGGCACATGGTGCGTCTCCATGGGCTTCCCGGTGCACGTGGGCACCATCAACTACCTGTACGGCAGCTCGCTCGTGACCGAGGTGCTGGAGAACACGGCCAGGGACGTCTACGGTGGATACTTCATATTCGAGACGGACCCGCTCGAGGCAGCCAAGAGGCTCTACTCGGCGATAGAGTATCGGCGCTGGCGCATAGACCTCACGGACCCCGAGATGGAACGCGCTTCGCATCACGACGCCCAGGTCGGGCCGATATCGAAGGAGCGGCTCTTCAAGATGGCCGTCGAGGGCTCGATCATCGCCACCGGATATGCGGATGTGCTCCTGAGCCACGCGCTGAGGAAGCACGGGCCGGACAAGAAGGTCGAGTTCCCGGAGACGGGCTACCAGCTCCCGAGCCTGTTCGCATGGCTCGGCAAGGACTGCACGCGCCTGGGCGACCTCCCAGCGCTCCTGGGAGAGGCGAGGTCCAAGATAGTGGAGGCAGCCACTTTCGAGGCTGCCGTCGCCTCGGGCGAGGCGACCATGATCGCCGCGGAGATAGTCGAGGCGCTCAAGTACATCGACAACCCGGCGCCGTACGAGGGCACCATGTACTGTGGCTTCGTCCCGGACAGGGTGCTGCGGCAGCTCGGCATCGCGTTCGTGGACGACACGATCCCCGGAGCGGCGGTGTTCGTCGGCAGGGCCAGCGACACGAAGAAGCTCGCGGCCATGATACGCGACTGCCAGAACAAGGGCATGCTCATCATCGCCACGTACGACATCATCAAGCAGCTCAAGGACGAGAACGTGGCCATGGGCCTCGAGCGGATGTTGTATCCAGTGGGCGAGTTCACGCAGGCCATACATGGCCTCAACTTCGCCATCAGGGCTGCCCTGTCGTTCGGCGGCGTCCAGAAGGGCGACAGGCAGGGTCTCATCAACTACCTGTCCAAACGTCCCAAGGTGTTCGTGCTGCAGCTCGGGCCCCTGGACCACATCAAGGTCGCCGCGGAGTTCGCGGTCATGTTCAACGGCTCCCCTACCATCACGGACCAGGACGTCGAGCCCATACCGGACAAATACGTGGTCCAGAAGAACATGGAGGAGATGATCTCGACCGCGATCGAGGTCAGGGGCTGCAGGATCAAGCTGGGGGCGGTGGACCTGCCAGTCGCGTACGGGCCGGCGTTCGAGGGCGAGACCATACGCAGGCCCGACATGCACGTCGAGGCCGGAGGGCCGTCCAAGACCATCGCGTTCGAACTCCTGCGGATGAGGCCGGCCGAGGAGGTCACGGACGGACGCATCAACTTCATCGGCAAGGACGTCGACGAGCTGCCTGAAGGCTCGTCCACGCACCTGGGCATCCTGGTGAAGGTGTATGGCAAGAACATGCAGAAGGACTTCGAGTCGGTCCTCGAGCGCAGGATACACCAGTTCGCCAACTTCGCCGAGGGCTTCTGGCACACGGGCCAGAGGAACCTGCTCTGGGTCAGGCTGAGCAAGACGGCGGTCAAGGCGGGCCTCCGGTTGAGGCACATGGGGGACATCCTGGTCACGAAGATGAAGCAGGAGTTCGGAGCGATCGTGACCAAGATAGAGGTCACGGTCATCACGGACGAGGCCGAGCTGAGGAAGTACATGGACGACGCGAAGGCCGCCTACGCCGAGAGGGATGCCAGGATAGCGGACCTGGTGGACGAGAAGGTGGACACGTTCTACACATGCACGCTGTGCCAGACCTTCGCCCCCGGGCATGTGTGCATAGTCACGCCCGAGCGGCTCGGCCTCTGCGGCGCGATCAACTGGCTCGACGCGAAGGCGTCGTTCCAGATCGCCCCCACGGGCCCGAACAGCCCAGTCCTGAAGGGAGACACGATAGACGAGGTCAAGGGACAGTGGACCGGCGTGAACGAGGCCGTGAAGGCCAAGACCCAGGGTAGACTCCAGAAGTTCAGCGCGTACACGATGGTCGATGACCCGATGACATCGTGCGGGTGCTTCGAGTGCATCGTGGCCGTGTCCCCGGACCTCCAGGGCGTGGTCGTGGTCAACAGGGAGTTCTCGGGCATGACGCCCCTGGGCATGACATTCTCGACGCTCGCGGGCTCGGTCGGGGGCGGCGTCCAGACGCCCGGTTTCATCGGCGTCGGTAGGAAGTACCTGTCGAGCAGGAAGTTCATCTCGGCCGACGGAGGTTTCCTCAGGATCGTGTGGATGCCCAAGGACCTCAAGGAGTCCATGA
This sequence comes from Methanobacteriota archaeon, assembly GCA_011391345.1. GTDB lineage: Archaea > Thermoplasmatota > Thermoplasmata > UBA10834 > UBA10834 > UBA9653. Next base: position 2,270 of record JAABQR010000029.1, read on the forward strand.
GGGAGGAGCTGACGAAGCGCGCGAAAGAGATCGGGGTTCCGGACTTCGTCGACAAGATCGCGGACGAGACGGTCGCGCGGACGCCCGAGGAACTGTCCAGCTGGATGGTCGAGGTGAACCATCCCGCCATGAACATGGAATCGATGATCAAGTGAATCGAGGGAGTGGGGATATGGGGTTCGACGGAGCGAAGGAGTCCTTCCCGGGAAGGATCAAGGAGGTCGCGATAGGCGCGACGGCTGAACAGGGCGGCACCAGGGGCAAGAGGGTCGTGGTCGGCGGCTCGAACGGCCTGCCGTTCCACAAGTGGGAGTCGGAGATGCCGCACGCGCCGGCAGTGGCGATGGACGTCGTCGACACCGAGCGCATGGTGCCAGATGTCCTGCACGGGACGCTCGGCACGCTGGCCAAGGAGCCGGTCGAGTGGGCGAGGAAGTGCCAGGAGTGGGGCGCGGACATGCTCGTCCTCAAGCTGGCGTCGGCCAACCCCGAGGAGGAGAACCGGCCGGTGGAGGCGTGCGAGGCGCTCGTGAAGGAGGTCCTGAGGTCGGTCCAGCTCCCGTTGCTGGTCTACGGCTGCGGCTCGGAGGAGAAGGACGCGAAGCTGATGGAGGCGGTGTCGAACGCCGGCAGGGGCGAGAGGCTGTTCCTGGGGCTCGCGGAGGAGAAGGCGTACAAGTCCATCACGGCCGCGGCGATGGCGAACGGCCACGGCGTGGTCGCGTTCTCCAACCTGGACATCAACCTCGCGAAGCAGATCAACATATTGCTCCTGGACTTCGGCATGAAGCAGGAGAACATACTCATGGACCCGTTGATGGCCCCGCTGGGCATGGGGTTGGAGTACTCCTATTCCGTCATCGAGCGGCTCAGGACCGGGGCGCTCGTGGGGGACCCGGTGCTCCA